>PMBQ01000183.1 GCA_003152955.1 Candidatus Bathyarchaeota archaeon | reverse complement strand
AAGACTTGGGCCTTCTACTGGTTAGGGTCCTTCTCCCCATCCGTATTCAAGCGGGATCTGGATCGTCTTTCCTGCTTCAAAGCGGCTATAATTGTACTCGTCGAGGTTGAACTCCTTTGACTCTCCATACATGACCAGTTCGGCTATAGCCTTGCCCATCATGGGGGACAGTTTGAACCCGTGTCCACTCATCCCAAAAGCGCAGAAGAACCCTTCAAGGTTGGGCAGTTCGCTGAGAATCGGATAGCCATCCAAGGAATCATCTGAGATACCAGCCCAACCGCCAACCTGCACTGCATTAGCGAATGCGGGGAAACGTGCGATCGCGTCCTTCATGAATGCCAATGACTCGCCGGGCTCGAGAGCTTCATTGAACTTATCTGGATCCACATTCGCGCGACCCTCCGGAGAGGTCGGTGCTGCTCCTCCAACAATCGTTCTTTGTCCATCCGGTCTGAGATAAGAGTCTGGGGGAATATCGAATACTGTGGAATGCGTTTTTCCGAAATCGGCAGGGCGTTTGAAAACTGCAAGCTTGCTTCTGCGCAGTTTCAGCGGGAACTTGACAGAAATCATTTCCCCGATTTCCTGTGACCAAGATCCGGTTGCACAAATCAGCTTCGTTGTATCTAGGCTACCATTGTCTGTCTTTACTCCAACTACCTTGCCGCCTGAAGTTTCGATTCCAATCATTCTCGTCTTCTGGAGAATCTTAACGCCCATTTCTTCGCATTTTGACGCAAGAGAGGTTACGAACGCGGATGAGTCTGCGTATCCTGCCCCAGGTTCCCAAGCACCTATTGCGATTCCATCGAGTGCTAATCGCGGTTCAATTCGCAGGATATCGTCCTTTGACACTGTCTCAACGTCAACCCCGACTTCCCTCTGCATCTCTACAGTCCTTCGCAGTTTCGTTTCATCTTTTTCTGCAACGAGGACCAACAAGCCAGTTTTCGTGAATCCCGAACGCCCACCAATCACTTCGTCGAACTTCTCGAAGAACTCTAGACTCTTAAAAGCGATTTTCGTCGTCTCTCTGTGCGGATAGTGGCAACGAACGATTGCAGCGGATCGACCTGTTGCTCCATATGCTAAGAAATCCTTTTCGAGAAGAACGATGTTTTCCTGCCCTGCTTTCGCCAATTGAAATGCCATATTGACGCCAGTGGAACCTCCACCAACTATTACAGCCTCCGCGTTCATCGTAATCGCGGCAGGCTGATTCTATGTAACCTTAAAACCTTTGAAAAACACCTTCAATTCATCTTCTGCTGAAATTGATTTCAATAGAATTCGTGGCAGGTATACTGGTACGCACAAAATCAGACAATGAATTGAACGCTCACATTACAATGATGAGCGTACTCCTTAGTCAGTGCCGGGGGCTGCCTTCGTCCACAAACTTGTCTACCGTGCTAGCAACCCACTTCATTCCTTTTACGAAAAGATCAAGCCTGACGTTTTCATTCGGGGCGTGAGCTTTGGAAGAAGAATATCCGCCTCCGATTGCCACGCATGGTGCTTTGAGCACAAACATCGGCCCCGTCCCCGCTGAACTAACCTGGATCACTGGTTTTTTCTCGTACACTTCCCATGCAGCATCTCGTGCGTTTATCGCGATCCGCTCATCCGATGATGTTCTCTTTGCCTTTTCGCCCTCGGAATAAGTGACCTTGACATCCCGGTATCCGTGTCTTGTTAAGTGCGCTCTTAGCTTTCTCACGAGTACATCTGGATCTTGATCTGGAACTAACCTGAAATCGATCTTGGCAAACGCATCTCTCGGAAGCACCGTTTTCGACCCCGCTCCCGTATATCCTGAATTCAAACCGCAGATTGTGCAGGTTGGCTTGCCAGCTAGCGCCATTTTCGCCTGGCGCACATCCATGTCTTTGATGAACCGCTTTATCCCAAGCTCCTTTTTCAGGGCTGCTGCTTCATAGGGTGCAGCTTCAATCAGATTCAGTTCTTTCTTTGTGAATGGTCTTACGTCATTATACCAACCGCGAATCAGTATCCTTTCATCTTTCTTCAGAGTGTTTAGGGCCCCGACGAGTCTCCAAGCAGGATTTTCAACAATCGCCCCAAGCGATGAATGCGCATCTGTTGTTGCGTTCATCGCGGTTAGCTGAACGTATAGAATCCCTTTCACTCCAAGGTTGACTATGGGCCTCTCTTTCGGGTCAACGCCACCGAATTCCCAAATTACGGCATCCGCCGCGAATATCTCGGGGTACTTTCTTGAGTATTCAGCTAGATGGACGCTCCCCACTTCTTCCTCTCCTTCAAAAAGAAATTTGAAATTGCAGGGGACATCTTCGGTAACTTTGAGAAAAGCCTCAGTCAGCTTCAAGCGCCCAGTAAGTTCAGCTTTGTCGTCCGCCACTCCTCTTCCATACATCTTCCCATCCTTGATCGTCGGAACAAAAGGGGGAGTCTCCCAGAGTTCAAGGGGCTGCGGCGGTTGCACGTCGTAATGATTGTAGAAAAGGACTGTTTTGCCTGAGTTTCTTTTACTCTTTATCTCCCCAGCTACTACTGGGCTACCGTCTCCAATATCATAGATCTTCGGGTTTGCGCCAATCTGTTCTAGCATTTCCTTTACTAGGCATGCGCAATCTTTGATCCCTTCGCCTGTGGCGGCGACACTTGGCTGGCTTGCAAGCTTCTTGAGAGCTTCGATTGCGTTTTCTCTGTTTGCATCTATGAAATCGAAAACCTGTTTCATAATAGTTCATCTTCGAAACAGGAGACTAAAGAAATTGGTGATGCCTCGGTATCTCTGGTGCTTTTAGGCGTACGCTCCGTGACACACAGATATTGATAGAGCCCTCGAAG
The DNA here is from genome assembly GCA_003152955.1 of Candidatus Bathyarchaeota archaeon. Next base: position 6,941 of record PMBQ01000183.1, on the reverse strand, counting down.
GCCAGTTAGTTCACTTGGATAACGCGCGTGATCACAGTTCAGGAGCGTGTGAGAGGATATTTGATTAGGAGAATGACATGATCGTCTAACTGAAGATGCTGCATTTGGGGTCTGCCGCAAAGTCGGAAATGATGCCTTTGTTGTTCATAGGACACGGTTCGCCTATGAACGCGCCCACGAACAACGAGTACACGAAGAGTCTAACTAATTTGGGGAGAAGACTCCCTAAGCCGAGAGCAATACTGGTCGTCTCAGCACATTGGTTGACTCGGGGAACCTACACTACCTGCATGGAAAAACCGCGCACAATTCACGATTTCTATGGATTCCCAGATGAGTTGTATTCAATCGAATATCCGAGTCCGGGTACGCCAAGTTACGCGAAGATGTCAACGGAATTATCGAACGGACAAATCCGATGCGATAACGAGTGGGGACTGGATCATGCTTNNCTCAGGCATATGTACCCGGAGGCAGACGTTCCTGTCTTCGAGATGAGCTTAGATTACTCCTTCAACGAATGGCAGCCCAAGCCACTCCGATACCACTACAAGCTCGCTTCCCAGCTCGCTGAACTCCGGACCAAAGGGGTTTTGATTATGGGAAGCGGTAACATTGTTCACAATCTCCGAGTTATTGATTTCGAAAATGTTGGCGCGGAACCTTACGACTGGGCTGTCGAGTTTGATGAGAAGATCAAAGATGATCTGATCCACGAGAATCATAAAGCCCTGCTCGATTGCGAAAGCAGAGGCATCTCGGCATCGTATGCAGTACCAACTCTCGACCACTACTTGCCGATGATTTACGTGGTCGCTCTCCAAGCAAAGAATGAGCCTCTCAAATTCACATACGAAGGGTTCCAAAATCGATCAATTTCAATGAGATGCTTCCAAATCGGCTGATCAACAGGATCACCGGTTCAAGTCAGGGCAGTGATTCTGTGCGTAAGCACTAGAGGCTTAACGCGCACCTCAATCACGATTTGGCGATAGGATTGGCTTCCTAGCTGGAAAACTTCTTCGGTAACTCTACGATGTCAGTGGCGATTCTAGCTAATTCGATTTCCAACTCGCGGTGTTGGAATATGGAATCATATATAATACCACAGAATCTCCAAGGGTTTTGTCGTGACGGCGATGGGTAGAAACAAGAAATATGATAGTTACAAAGCGTATCAATACCTTAAGCCAGGGTTCGACTACAGGGAGTTCAAACTGTGTAAAGAGTTCGACCGGGTACCTCCATATTTGGTGCGCTTGTCCAAGAGTGAAGAAGATCGTTTTGAGGACATTGTGAAAAGGAATATCCTGATTTCCCTCCACGAACATCCTGTCCTCTTTCCGGAAGACATGAGCCAAGCACTGGAGTTCGATCACATGGGCCGAAACTTCCTCGCATATGAGGCGTTAAGCATCAGTGGACTCGATTGCGTCTTTGACAATCTCATGGATGGGACAGCGTACATTACAAGTTACATGGGATGGAAATGGACAGATATCATACATGACATCGGCATGCGTCTGAGCGATATTCATCACCAGAACATGGTCACCCCAGGCCTACGTGTCAAAGACATCAAGGACGCGCATGAGAATGGCAAGATTGCTTTGGTGTTCTGTCTCGAATCTGCGACACCAATTGAAAATGAATTGGACAGAATTGATGTCCTCTTTGGTCTGGGAGTCCGAAGCATGGGCATTTGCTATAGTGAGTCGAATATGCTTGGGGGAGGTATGGAAGAGACTGACCTGAGTTCGGGTCTCACGGATTTTGGCTTTGATGTCGTGAAGCGCATGAACAAACTTGGAATGCTTATCGACGTAGGTCACACTAACGACCGGACAGCTCTCGACACTATCGAAGCAAGCAGCAAGCCGATTTACAACAGTCACAGTGGGCCTGCGGCGATAGCTCAAGGTCACACTACTAGCGACGAAGTTCTACACGCATTAGCGGAAAAGGACGGTATGATTGGAGTTGGTGGTGCAGGATTGGGACTGCGCACTGACAAACATCCTATCGGAAGTATTGAGAGCTACATGGAATGTGTAGAATACTGCATTGAAGTCATGGGCATCGACCACGTCGGCTGCGGACCCGACAGCCTATACGGAGATCATCCCGGCCTCTACAAGTATTGGGACGTGCGGCCGTTGGGGCATCATTTGAGACCGGGACGAAAAACAGTCGTTACGAAGCAAGCGCCACCAGAAGCTCGGGATCCCGGATACGTGATGGGTCTGGAGAACCCCAACGAGTTTGTCAATATTGCGCGCTGGATGATTCAAGGCGGTTACTCCGATACCGAAATCGCAAAAGTGATTGGACTCAACACAGTTAGAATGCTTGAGAAAGTCTGGTATTAGGGAGAACTAAAGAACAGCAACCCAATGACCAACTCTTTTCTGCATTAAGAGAGCTACACATAAAGGAACAACAGGAGGGATTCTGTGTCCTCCTGGGATCTCCAATCCCAAATCAGTCGAGGACTCCTAGAACTTCCGTTCCCGTCGCTACTCGTTCGCAGATACCCAAAGATTATGGGATTCTTGATGAAAGCGCGGGTTCCGGATTATTGCCTTGGCACGCATACTAAGAAAACGCGAGTCAGGAGAGCTGGGGTTTTGAGGCGAAATGAAAGAACCCGTCAGCCCGGCCTTACCTGGCCATTAGTCAACCTTTCGTGTAGCCTCTCGAATGCTGGATAGCTCTCTTCGTCGCCGTACTTCTCGCGAATGCCTGAGACAAATGGTTTCAGTGATTGCCACGCAAGTTGTGTTGCAAACATATCTTCGATAATGTCGTCTTTGACGATACCCCTCTCAACGAGCACGCCAACGGATTCGAAGAGTGCCCCTATTTGATAGAACGCAACTTGTTCGGGTTTCGGTAGTTTGAGGAAGTCCTCGAATGAGGAGATCTTCGAATTCAGAACGGTTAGCCAAGCCGCCTGAACCTCGGCGGTGTTTGCGAATTCGTAGAGCCTCATTATCATATCAATGTTGGCAAGCTCGTTGTTCTGTTTCATTTGCTCCGTTGTTAGTTTCGCCTGAGTAGCTGCAGCTCTTGCTTGTTCTGCAGCAGCTTGCACTAGGCGGGTATTCTGTCGAATTTGAATTACGACGAAGACAGTACCGAGAATTATGGCAATCGAGCTTAGAATTGAAACATCAGAATTCAGACTCGCCGGATCAAAAGCCAACACAAGACATACCTCTAAATTCCCTTAACGACCTACAGGAGCTCGAATCAACATAACGTATTCGTTTTTCTCCCTTACTCTTTCTTGTCAAAGAAGAACCATCCTACAATTCTTTTCATGATCGAATGTTCGCATCAGTGCAATCAGTCGATTGTCGATCGCCGCGTTCACGGAGCCCTCCTCCATTCTAAATTCTAAAATCCTCCTGCACGTTCGATACTCCGTCGTGGACTGCCGTGAAACTGTTAAGATTCCAGGAGGCGCGATACGTATCGAAAGGTAATGCAGCATTTTCAATTGGAGAAAGGTCGTGGCTCACGATCAGATCGACACAAAAGACCATCCGATTCGACCCAACCTATCACACTTAACAGGAAACATTTCTTACAACGGATATCATGAAAGGAGCGCTTCGCATCAGCAGGACTTCGGAGACGAGTTTCTCCCTATTCCCGTCACCTCCCTTCGACTTCGAAAGGAGCGCAGGTATTCACGGTCGATTTCGGAAGAACCTCCCAGATGTCTACGAAAACGGAGTTTACATGAGAGTTCTTCATGTTGGCGAGAAACCAGTATTGGTCTGTCTCGTCTGAAGGAACTGTTGAAAGGCCACGCCTTACAGTTGAAATCCATCCGTGATTACTGACTTATGAAATGAAATCTCTTCAAAAACTGTTCGAAAGGTTCTGGGGAAATTTGCTCCTTACAGCGGAGTTGCCGCTTTCTATCTCATGTACCACCTATTCTGGGAACAGGCAGACTAGACCCGGATCTTCATGAATGCACTCAATGAGTCCCCCAAAGTCAGCAACCGTTTTACGCCAAGAAACTGAAGAGTTGACAAGACCGCTGGTAGAAGAGAGCGAAGAGGTCGAGGAAATTGAGATTGCTCACCCACGAATACGAAAAACATTTGGTCCTTGCGAGTTTGTGAAAACATTTGCTACCCGGAACTAATGCCTTGATTCTCTTCCTCATAGCCACCGTCAGTCTGAACCTCTCACCGGGCCCAGACATGCTGTACGTGATATCACGCAGTTTGGGGCAAGGAAGAAAGGCAGGCATTGTCTCAGCTCTCGGCATTGGAGCAGGCACGCTAGTCCATACTTCCATCGCGGCATTTGGTCTTGCAGCAATTCTCGTATCTCTACCAATCGCCTTCCAGATCATAAAATTTGCTGGCGCAGCTTACCTCGTTTTCTTGGGTTTGCGGATGCTGCACAGCAAGAGCACGAATTCCGGGCATCCATTAGTTTCAAAGAGAAGTGCAGATCTATGGACTATATTTCGCCAAGGTGTCGCAACTAATGTACTCAATCCAAAGGTGGCATTGTTCTTCATAGCTTTCTTGCCACAATTCGTTGATCCGACGAAAGGAACAATCCTTCCTCAGATCGTGCTGCTCGGCTTAATCTTTGATTCTTCAGGCACAGCTTGGAATATTGTAATTGCGAGTATCGCAGGGCAGGCTGGCAACATGCTTAGCAAACGATCGTGGTTCTCGAGACTGCAGAAAATTCTACCCGGTGCGATATTGATAGCGCTCGGGTTTCTGGTTGCTTTCAGATAAAAGTCACGGAAGCCGTCCGTACTTTCCCGTAAGTATCGGTCAGTGTGTATAAGAATGACCCGAAGGTCATTATCTGTTTCTTTTCAATGACCTACTTATATGAAAACTAGTGATTATCTTTGTTTCACGGTGAATTTGCATGATATGCAGCAGCATACTCGACCTGATCGGCAATACTCCAATGGTGCGAATCAACTCTCTGAATCCTAACAAAGGCCTGCAAATGTACGTGAAGCTTGAAAAATTCAACGCGGCAGGTTCAGTAAAAGACCGAATAGCCAAATGCATGATTGAGCACGCGGAGAGGGAAGGTTCGCTAACAAAAGACAAGATCGTCATAGAACCAACCAGCGGCAATACAGGAATAGGGTTGGCGCTCGTTTGCAGAGTCAAAGGCTACGACTGCGTGTTCGTCATGCCTGAGACAATGACCATGGAGAGGAGACAGATCCTCATTACGCTCGGGGCCAAGATAATCCTGACTCAGGGTTCAAAGGGCATGAATGGAGCCGAAGACTACGCGCGAGAACTCGCAGCGAAACACCCCGACAAGTACTTCATGCCAAACCAGTTTGACAACAAATACAACGTGTTAGCGCACTATGAGAGTACTGCGGAGGAGATCTGGAAGGATACAAGAGGAGAGATCACCCATTTCGTTGCTGGACTTGGAACGTCAGGAACCATCGTTGGAGTGTCCAAGAGACTTAGAGAGTATAATCCAGATGTGAAGATTATTGCCGTTGCACCAGACCCGTCAACACCAATTCAGGGCTTGAAGAACTTCAACACGCAATATGTTCCAGGAATCTGGGAACCCGAGAGGGTGGACGAAGTACATTACGTAACGTTGAGAGATGGAGAGGAGTCGGCGAGGCTCTTAGCTCTCGCTGAAGGTATCTTCGTTGGGCCGAGCTCCGGAGCCGCATTTAACGTAGCTTTGAAGAAAGCTAGGGAGATTGACCACGGTGTCATGGTGATCATAGCACCTGATGGTGGAGAGAAGTACCTGAGCACATCCCTATGCGAGCCGAGTCAATGTTTAGCGTGTGCACAAAAATTCGGAATCAAATGTTCCTACTTCGACGGGAGCCCGATGGTCGAGACAAAGGCTCCCCCGCCCGCCCATGTCTCACCATAAGATTTCTTCGAGCTTGTGTTCAGACTCTTCTTCATCTTGTTGCCTCTTCTCTTATGATCAGGATTGAGCTACGGCGACTCGGTTTAGGTCTTGATTTCCGTATTTGGCGAATCACTGGATTTGAGGCTCTTTTCCTACGTTTTCTTTCATAAATGGGATTCTAAGATTTACCGTGAGTCAAGATAAGCAAACTGTGAAAGGACGTGGTGTGTCTCATCCACACTTTGTTCTCATATAATCTACCGTTGCTCCTCTGGTAGGAATACATCCTTCTCTCTCACGACCCCTATGATCTTTCTTGATTCATCAACTACCGGAATTGCCCGGAAGCGGTACCTGCGGAACAGTGCCTCTACTTCACCCCGCATTGTGTTTGGTGCGACGGTCACACAGTTCCTTGTCATGATGTCCTCCAGTTTGTCCTTGGGGTCTGCTTTCAAAAGTTCTTGGATATCTATGACTCCTCTAAGGTGCTGCTCAGAGTCCACAACGTAGATGTACATTGGAACTACGCAGCGGGGTGCTTCCTCTCGGAACCTTGAAAAGGCATCAGCAACAGTGAGATCTCCTGCGAAACTGAGGAAGCGACGTGTCGCAAGGATCGATGCTGGAACATCGTGCTGGCTTAGCAATTGATGGATTCTGGAAGCCACGTCTCCCTTCAGCATCTTCAGCAAGGTCTCTGCATTGTCACGTGGGAGAATCGAGATTATGTCAGCGATCTGAACAGCGGACAAGTGAGAGAAGATCTGGAGCGCCCGTTCACTACTTGTCGACGCCAGTATTTCCCTTTGGACTCTTGGTTCAGTTGCTTCAAGGGCATTGGCGGCAGACTCGGTATCTAGTGCGTTGAAGACGTGAATTCTCTCTTCGCGGCTGAGTTCTTCGAGTATGTCAGCAGCGTCTTCAGGATGAATGTCCCTAAGCCCTTCCTCTGCGATTGTGAGCTTCACATCTCCCTTAGTGCTCGTTAAGTCCGGTCCTATTGGTTGAACATATCGCCATGGTATGATACGCTTCGACCC
>PMBQ01000190.1 GCA_003152955.1 Candidatus Bathyarchaeota archaeon | reverse complement strand
ACGCTGTCGGGAATATCTTTCGGTCCTGTGGAACATCCTGCAGCGTAGATTCCTTCACGCGTCGTCTCGATGAGATCGCCTCGGATCTCGCTCGCTTTGATGAATCCGTCTTCATCGATCTCTATCCCGAGAACCTGCGCGAGCCTATCCAGTCCTCGGCTCGGAATCATTGCGGGTGCCAAGACGACCATGTCGAAGTTCTTCTCTTCAATTCTTCCTTCGTCTGTATTCTCGAATCGGACTTTGATCGATTTTCCATCACCAGTTATGACGGCTGGCTTGCCTCGAACGTACTTGACGCCTTCACGTTTTGATCTTAGATAGAATTCGTCGAATCCTTTGCCGTAGGCACGTATGTCCATGTACAGGACCATGACGTTCTTGATTCCGTGGTCAATTGCTTGGACAGCTTCCTTGATCGAGTACATGCAGCAGACGCGAGAGCAGTACTTACAGAATCGGTGATCCCTTGAGCCTACGCAGAGAACAAACAGGAGATTCTCAGGATGAGACCGATCGCTTAGTCGAGTTATTTCGCCTTTGCTCGGGCCTGATGCTTGCAGTAACCTCTCGAATTCGAGGGAGGTTAGTATGTCCGGATGTTCTCCGTAGCCGTATTCGGGTAGGAGTGTGGCGTCGAGCATGTCGAAGCCTGCAGCAACGATGATGGCGGCGACGTTTCTCGTCAGGTTCCGTTCGCTCATGTTGAAGTCGATGCAGCTTGGCAAGCAGGCGTCAATGCAACGGGTGCATGGGAGGTAGTTGGGAGGCCCGTTTAGACAATGTTCGGCATCAACCACATACGCGCCCGGTTCAGCCTGCTCGAATGGCGTGTAGATAGCCTTCCGAGCGGCCAATCCAACGTCGAATTCGTTTTTCAAACTCTGTGGGCATACTAGGGCACATTCGTTGCATCGGGTGCATGCACTTGTGACATAGCGGGGTTTCTGTCGGATTGTGACATTGAAGTCTCCCGCGTGGCCTTCAATCCTTGCAACTTCAGCTAGGGTGATGAGTTCGATGTTGGCGTTGTTGATGACCTCACTCATCTTCGGGGCTTCAATGCAGATCGAGCAGTCTAAAGTGGGAAAATTCTTGTCAAGTGCAGCCATCTTTCCCCCGATCGCGGGCTCTCTCTCGACTAGGACGACCTTGGAGCCGGCGTTGGCTAGATCTAGTGAAGCCTGAATTCCGGCTATGCCTCCCCCTATTACTAGCACGGTATCTCTCAAGGGAGATCTCCATGTGAGGAGAGATTGTAGCCTTGCGCGAACGCTTGTCGGTTCAGCTCAGCGTCTTTCGGGTAACGATCGACAATTGCCGATTCAATAGCGTCTCGGCCTACGATATTTGTTTCAGCGGTTAGAACTCCGAGTATCACAATGTTTGCCACGACTTTGTTGCCGAGTTCCTCAGCGATTCTTAAAGCGGGTACAGCGAACAGTTTTCGACCATTAAGGGACGGTGCATTCACGCGGGCAGACTCCACGAATATAGCGGCATCATTCGAGGTGTGCTCCCAATTGTTGTCAAGCGCATCTTGGGACATGGCGACGAGGATATCCGGTTTGGTGACGAGCGGATAGTCTATCGGCTCGTCCGAAATGATGAGGTCTGCTCTTGATGATCCGCCTCGTACGTAGGGGCTGTAGTTCTCGGTCATGATTGCTTCTTTGTGTTCGCGGAGCGACACAGCCTCTCCTATGAGACGGCCTGCGGTGATGATGCCCTGACCGCCGCTCCCTTGCAGTCTAATTTCATGGCGCATTATTTCGGTCGACTCCTCACTTTTTCAAGCATCGCGCGTTCCAGCTCATGGTATGTTGGTTTTCGCTGGTCAATGAAGTCGCCTACAACGATCTGGTCAGGTGGCTTCATTGTAAGACCGATTGTGCTCAAATCAGCATGGTCATCAACACGAGAATAGTTCCTGAAATATTCCATCTGAGCGTATCCGTCTTCGAAATTGTTCTGTTCACCGAATGTTGGCGGACAGGGTGAGATTATTTCAACGAAGGCCACGCCTTGAACTTGGTAAGCTCTCTGCATTGATTTGAGTAGTTGCCTAACGTGTAGGGTTGTCCATCTCGAAACGTATGACGCACCGGCAGCTGCGACAATGTATGGCACGTTGAATGAAGCTTCGAAGTTGCCGTAGGGCGAGGTAGCCGTTTTGGCTTCTGTCGGTGTAGTTGCGCTAAATTGACCACCCGTCATCCCGTAGTTGAAATTGTTCACACAGAAAATGTTCAGGTCAACATTACGCCGGATGGCGTGGATTAGATGGTTGCCACCGATGTCAAACAAGTCACCGTCCCCTGCAATTACAGTCACTTCTAATTCTGGGTTAGCTATCTTGAGGCCCGTAGCGAATGGTATGGCTCTACCGTGCGTGGTATGGTAAGTGTCAAGACTGAGATAGCCTGGGAGTCGCGATGTACACCCAATCCCTGAAACGATTGCGTGCTTGTCGAGTGGAATTCCAGAATGCCTTATGGCCTCTACGAGGCATTTGGTGACAATCCCGAGGCCGCATCCTGGACACCAAATGTGTGGCAG
>PMBQ01000264.1 GCA_003152955.1 Candidatus Bathyarchaeota archaeon | reverse complement strand
CAATTCCGCGCCTTACTTTGCACAGGACTTGTTGTACAGCTTCGGTGCATTCCTGACAATCTGTCGCATACAGCGTAATAATGCGGAGGAACGTATTGCCTCTATGAGGAAGAATGGATGGAAAGCAGAAACCTCCTCGGCAATAATAAAGGAAGGCGACGGGCTTGATCAAAATACAAATCTTGAAGAATTAGCACAAGATCAAATTGCGAAACTTATTGTGCGAAGTTTAAAGGGCACGAGCTAACCCGATTAGTCGAAGGTATACTTAATGCGCAAGGATACACAACATACCGTAGCCCCGAAGGTGCAGATGGCGATGCAGATATTCTTGCTGGCTCAGGTCCTCTTGGCTTCGGTACTCCGCGATTATGCGTCGAAGTAAAATCTGAAGCGACACCAATTGACCGTCCGACTGTAGATAAGTTAATTGGAGCTATATCTAAGTTCCAGGCACACGAAGGATTATTTGTCGCATGGGGCGGCTTTAAGAGCAATGTACAAAAAGAACTGGCAGCAAGCTTCTTTAGGGTGCGGCTGTTTTCACAGAAAGAACTTCTGGAGCAGCTTTTTGCCGTCTATGATCGCCTGGATGATGACCTGAAAGCCGAACTTCCGCTTAAGCGGATTTGGACTGTGCCGGCACAGGATGAAGAATAGACTGACACTGTCGCAAAATTTCGTTGAAACTGAATGTACAAAGGTGTACAATTCGGGATAAAGATGAATATTGACTGCCAAGGCAGACAAAAAAAGGTGTAATCTAACTTTTGCTCCGGAATGTCGGGCTACGAGATGGTAACGAAGGTGGAATTGGACATGTGGGACTGAATGATGGGTACGGAGCCAGTATCATATTCGATTCACGATCTACCTCCCTTGGAAAGAGGAGGAGTACTTGCACGCCATGGCTTTGACGTACAGGATCATGTTGCAGCTGGTTTTGTCCTTTCGATGCTTGAGGATCCAAATCTTCTCCAAGTGTGGTGTGAGACACATGACGACATCACGCTGATTTGGCGGGAGTCGTCGGGGGAAGGAATCGAGTTTGTGCAGGTAAAGAGCAACGAATTAGACCAGCTTTGGTCAGTAAAAATGCTCTGCGACCGTGAGCGGATGGACAAGGTGCCGAAGACGGGCACATCAATTTTTGAGCGCTCCTTGGCAAACGACCGATGTTCCGAGCCATGTCGTTTCCGGTTAGTTACGTGTCGCCCTGTTAAATCTGATCTTGATGTTCTCACCCTGCTGCACATAGCACCTGACCGAGTAGCGAAACATGCAGATCTCGAAGTCCTAAGTATAGCCATTGAAGAAAAGACACCTGGCGTTCTATCACCAAACGGTCACGGGCCATTATTCTGGTTAAGCCATCTACTCTGGGATGTTTGCCACTCACTCGAGAGCGTGAGAAATGCAAATCTGGACAAGCTCCATAGATTAGTGGAACATTATGGCGGACACCTCTTTATCGACCAATTGGATGATCTCTATTCCTCTGTACTCACGAAGGTTCGGGCGGCTGCCACTGCCGATTGGGGGTTAGCACCCAAAAAAAAGAAACTTACAAATAAAGCCATTGTCGATTGGTTTGTCTATGAACTCTCACGTCGCCTGCAGCCGATCTCTGCCACTGGTGGAACCGTACTAAAAAGTAAGATGAAAGCTGCAGCCATTGTGGATCCGGAAATCGAATCTGCGCTTGAAACTCGACGGCACTATCTTTCAGAACGCCTCCAGCCTAAATACCTATCACTTGCCGAGCGAGAACATGTTGAAGGTGAAGTTACGGCTACCCTGCATGCGCTTAGGGCACGACTAGACGCTGGCGAGTTACCAGATCACGGTGTTGATTTCCATGCTAAATGCATTAATGCACTGAGCGACCTTCAGATGAATTTGCCCACAGCTCGCCGCGTGCCGTTGGTGTTCTTGATAGGGTGCATGTACAGCATCGCANNTCAGGAAGGCGACGGCATGAAATCATTGAGGAATATAACTGACTTCCCCGCCGGTCTGCCACTCGCTGCGGATGATCTGCTAGAGTTTCATGCAGCCAGGCTCCTGCTTCTCTTCAAGGTATGTGGGATGGCGGGACGAATAGATGGCCTTACCAAGATGGCAAAGTTGGACTTCTTCGTGAGATACCCGCAGTTCTTCAACGAGGCGTGCAAAGCCCTGGGACTTCAAGCTGAATCGAAGGAGACGACTGTTGAATCGAGTATGATTCGCTTCCATTATGGTCCTTGGGACAACCGATACTACCATGTCCTCGCATTCTTGGAGGCAACTGGACTTTTGGAAGTGGCCAAGGTCAAGAATGCCTTTACGCTGAAGCTTACCGATAATGGGCAAACTATTGCTAAACAACTTGCTGATGAGCCATCTTACGCAGTACTTGTGGCACAGATGAAACGTGTCAAGGAGGCACTCGGGAGTAAAGCCGGTTCGTCTTTAAAGAAAATGATCTACACAGTTTTCAAGAAAGAGGTTGGACAACGAACTCTTGGGGAGACAATTAAATGACTTCAGAACGATTGATCGTGAAGGAGCTTTACCGGACACCGGAGTCTGGTCCTGAAGACCGCCTGACATTGGAGGAAGGGGTCAACGTCATCGTCGGTCCACCAAACACGGGAAAGACCAAGTGGTTGCAGATGCTGGACTATGTTCTGGGCAACGATGGCCCTCCCGTAGATACCATTGGCGAGGATATTGCCGAAAAGTACGATACAATTACAGCTCATCTCGTCGTTGCGGGCGCTGAGCTGGAAATTCAACGAAGATGGAAAGAACCCGGTACAAAGGGCAAAATCTTTAAGAATGGTGAGCCGTTGGTCGTAAGGGAGTTCTTGCACGATCTCATGGGACGCCTGAACATTCCAGTGCTTCACTATCCACAGGGCAATCCAATTGGCCTACGCACATGGCCTGAACTTGGTTGGAGAAGTCTGTATCGGCACATGTATCGTCGGCAGAACATGTGGAGCGATATTGCTGACAAGCAACCCGAAAACGAACAGCACGCATCGATACTTCAATTCATGGGGCTAGCTGAAAAGCTGTTTTCTGAAGAGTACGAGAAACTGATCGAGAAGCAAAAGAAGATTATCGAGTTGCAGGGATCGAAGGATCAATATATGAGGATCCTTACCGACGTCTCCAAACAACTTTTGACCGCGGATGAACTCGGTGTTGGCTTGTGCCCGCAATCAGTCGATGCTGCTCGCCAGCGTACTCTGGCAGAGATCTCTGCCCTTAACGAGCAGCGTGAACATCTTCTTGCTACGCTGACCAAATCCCTTACCGAACAACAATCAAATTCGACGAATACTTCTGTTAGCATTGATTATCTTGCAGAGCGTCTGTCCCAATTACAAGTGCGCCAGGATGAAATACTGTCTGCTCAGAAGCGAACTTCGACTCGGTTATCGGAGATGACGGCATATCGCGCTTCAATTCAAGAAGAGTTAGGAAGGCTGGAAAGAGCACAGAAGGCCGGGGTAGTCTTAGCCGACCTGAAAATAACACATTGCCCCGCTTGCGACAGGCCCATTGCAGCATCGCCTATGGACGATAACTCATGCCATGTTTGTCAAAGACCAATCGGCACAATAACACCCGGACTGAGTAGGCTCGATCGGATCGAGTTCGAGCGTGAGCAACTAGCAGCAACTCTCGCCGAAGCCGATGAGATGATGACTACACTGAGTTCCGAAGCTGAACGACTTGCCGAAGAAGAGGCATCTGAGCGGTCTCAGATGGCGACGTTGAGGAACATGCTTCAACCTATTAGAACTGCCGCTGCTGCCGTCCTTCCACCGGAGATCGGGGTGATCGACATGCAAATTGGACAACATCAGGAACGGCTTGCTCAGTTGGAGAGAGTAGGGAATAGCCTCAGTTACCGCGATGTACTATCTCAACAGATCGATGCGCTACAGGCTGAAGCCAACCGGCTACAGGCCGAAGTTGCCGTGCAAAGTGCAGCGATGGACTTCGAGAGGGCTAGCGATCAATTGGCAGACGGCATGAACGCGTATCTAAATGTTATTCATAAGAAAGCACCTGCCTCATGGACGCAAAAAGCAGTCCGGGTGCGGCTTGATGAAAAACGATTCCGATTCCTCGTCGGCGACCGTTTGTGGAATCGTCAACTCGGCGGAACCCTTTCGCTTTATTTCTTAATCGCATACCATTATTCCTTGATGAGCCTATCAAATAAAGATGAATTTCATTTCCCAGGTTTTTTGGCGCTTGATTTTCAAGCCGAACTTGAAGACGGTTCTTCTGTTGCTGACAAGGAGAACTTCGTGCTTGAACCTTTCATTGAGCTACTAGCAACAGAACAGTATTCGGGGTATCAGCTGATTGCGGCAGGAGCATCTTTTGACAACCTTCTTGGCGCGAACCGAATCGAGCTTAGCAAGATTTGGAAGTAGAGACAAATGCCGGTAAGGTACTTCCGAAAAGGCTTGTTGCAGTCACGATGTGTAGCTGATGAAGCACAAAGCTATAAGAGCGCAGTTCTTCGACGGATGATCACCTCCGCGCTCAGAGTAAAACATATGAAAAGAAGGCTGACCTAGTAATGGACCAGAAGGAAATTGATGCACTAAAAAAGAAGAAGCTTTGCTGCCACTGCGTGGGCGAGAGCTATCTGCGCGCCGAAATTAAGGCACAAGGCACG
>PMBQ01000037.1:597-3071 GCA_003152955.1 Candidatus Bathyarchaeota archaeon | reverse complement strand
CAGCGGTAACTCCGGAAATAGAAAAAAGCCTTCAACTCGGAAGAGTCGAAGGCTCTTGTTGCAACTGCAGCGTGTGCCCGGAACCAAACAAATGCTTCACTCACAACAGGGGTTACTGTTGGTCATCTAAGAGGCCAGGTCAGGAGCACCGATTCGCTCATACCGTCTGGTGTGCGCAACCCAACAAAAGCTTTGGTCGTGACAGAACGCGTTTGGGAACTGGCGATCTAGGGTTGATGGAGGGAACGGGGTTCACTTTCGCTCATCCAAACGTGGCCAAAGTTGTACTTCGAAGTCGACCGGATCTTTGGGAGATATGTGATAGGATTTGCCGAAAGATGCAAAATTGCCGTCTCAGCAGCAAAACGAGTCAATACGCAGCTAGAAATACCGCTATAAGAAGATTGTGCTTGACATAGTACTGCCAAAGCAGTATCATTGGGCTATAGGGATCAATTTATACTGCCATAACGGTAAATAATGGACTCGATCAAAGAGATAGGCAAGGTTACACGATATCACAGAAAGAAGGCAGGCTTGAGTCAGCAAGAGGTTGCCAGGCTTGCCGGAATCGGCAAGACGGCTGTCTTCGACCTTGAGAAAGGGAAAGAATCGATCCAACTCGATACGTTGTGGAAGATCCTTCGGGTCCTGAATATTACAGTCAAGCTTGAAAGTCAACTCATGGAAAAATATACCAAGGAGACCCTCGGTGAGACAAGCTAGGGTGTTTGTGAAGGGAGTCCAAGCGGGAGTGCTTGAAGAACTCAATCGAGGAACGGAGTACGTGTTCAGGTATCTTGATGACTATCGTGGCGACCCAGTCTCACTGACCATGCCGGTCAAGATTAAAGAAACAAAATTTTATGGTTTCCCGCCCTTCTTTGATGGGGTTCTTCCGGAAGGAATCATGCTGAAAGGTCTATTGCGTCAGAAGAAATTAGACAAGGATGATTTCTTCGGTCAGCTCGTTGTTGTTGGAGGGGATCTCGTTGGTGCAGTTACCGTCAAAGAAATGCCATGAACCGTTGTTTAATAACGTATGAACAAATCCCCTCCGGCACGCGATACTCATCAGCGGGACTGAGAATCCTGTCGCGCAGGCTAAAAGGACTCCAGGTCCTTCCATATTCTGCAGAGCAACAGAGACATGAGGCCGTCGCCCGAGCCTCGAAAATGTCAATCCAGGGAATCCAACCGAAGCTCAGCTCTCGACTCAATGTCACAGAAGGGATATTCGAAATTGTTGACACTGGCGGAGAATACATACTCAAACCACAAAGTGATTTTCCCGAGGTGCCGGAGAACGAGGATTTGACGATGAGGCTTGCAGCATCAATTGGAGTTGAGATACCCATTCATGGCTTACTTTACTCAAAAGACGATTCCCTCACATACTTCATCAAACGTTTTGACCGCACAGGTCAAGGGAAAATAGCCGTTGAGGACTTCGCGCAGCTTTCGGGCAAGACTAGAGATACAAAATACGATTCCAGCATGGAACAAGTAATACAAATTATCGATACGCACTGCACCTTCCCATCTGTCGAGAAAGTGAAGCTGTTCCAGCTCACCCTTTTCAACTATCTAGTGGGCAATGAAGATATGCATTTGAAGAACTTCTCACTTGTAAGGAGAGATGACAAGATTGAACTTTCGCCCGCCTACGATCTCGTGAATACAACCATTGCTTTGAGAGGTGTCCAAGAGGAGATTGCACTACCCATAGATGGCAGAAAGAGGAATCTGTCTCGGTCACTCCTTGTTGGCTATTTTGGCAAGGAACGACTTGGCTTAGCGGACCGCGTTGTTGATGATGTGCTCGCCAGACTCGAAAGTGCTGTAAGAGAATGGGAAAGAGTTATCAAGATGAGCTTTCTTTCTACTACAGCAAAGACAAACTACGAAAACCTTTTGTTGAAGCGCAGCAAGATATTGCTATCCAAATTCTGACTACCTCTCCAGGTGTTTCGGAAGGCTCGTCCAAGGCATTCTGCGCAACCGCAAATGGTTCTCCCCCACAGAGAGCATTGCCCGCAACAAACAGAATCAATCACTCACACATGAGTGCCGGGTTTTTGAGATGGTAATATGAGTGATTTCACCTGGAAATCCACCTCTTCTCCGGTGTGGAGAATGATGATTTGTTTTCCGCAGCGTATATGAAATGGCAGTGGGAACGATCGAGAATGAGGCAGTCACATTGTTATGCAGAAGAGGATTCCCGGCTCGACCATTACTGTCCCCGTCCCCAACCACGCTGAGATCAAGCGTGGAACGCTCAAATCGATCATCCGCCAGTCGCAATTGCCCATAAGCGAATTCGAGAGGTAGGCCGAGCAGCTTTCTCGCTCTCCTCACGAGAATGACTTGCGAAACCTCGCCCGCGGATTGTCGAAGCGCACCTTGGTGGGGTCGAATGCTTTCAGATCGTAGGGCCACTTCTTCCGGGTTTGAGCGTTCAGCCATCCGAC
>PMBQ01000037.1:0-567 GCA_003152955.1 Candidatus Bathyarchaeota archaeon | reverse complement strand
GACATCCCACCCACGTAACTGGGTTGTCTCAGTATCCCCCCTTTCCGGTATACCAATATCAATCCGGTTTGTGCCCACTCGAAACATGAAGTTGTGCAGGTGACAGTCAAGCCATCCCATTGCATCCTGAATCGCGACGTGCAGATCCCAGAAGGAATAGGTCGAAGGAACTTCGATTCGTCGCCATACACGGGGAGAATGGCCGAGGAGAGTGATTTTGAACCGGAGTGCATGCTTCTGAGTTTTCATGGGGGGCGAGGAGAAGTTGAGCGATTGCTGATTCTCCGAAGAAACGATAAATAGTTTCTTGACCACATCTTCTAACCCTTTCCTTACACCATCATACACTCCAGAAATCTCTGGGTCACCAATTCTACCTAATGAAAGTGCGCGCACGATGGACTCGCGCCCGTGCGGAACCATTCTTGTGATGCGTTGGTTTAAGGACATGATGGCCGCAACTGGGTTTGCTAGCTTGGAGGAGTTGGATGAGGAGTTCTATTAAGAGAACAAGACTTCGATCCGATCTTGAGAATTACTTATGGTGCGGGTGAACAATCCGCTATG
>PMBQ01000256.1 GCA_003152955.1 Candidatus Bathyarchaeota archaeon | reverse complement strand
CTGGCGAAGATCACGCAACCTACTAGACTATTGATTCAACGAATGGTTGGTGGCGGCTTGGAAGTGATTCTTGGTGGAAAACGCGATCGCAGCTTTGGCCCAGTTGTGATGTTCGGAGTGGGCGGCATATATGTGGAGGTTTTGGGCGATGTGTCGTTTCGAGTGGCTCCGCTAAGCAGTACTGACGCTGAGGAGATGATTGATGAGGTTCGGGGGAAGCGTTTGCTTGAGGGAATACGTGGTCACCCACCTCTAGACCGGAAAAAGCTCATCGAGGCTTTGTTGTCCGTTTCCCGGATACTGGTGGATAACCCCCGCATCGCTGAGGTGGATATTAATCCACTAATTGTGCTGGAAGATGGAGCAACTGCGGTGGACGCGCGCGTAGTGCTCAGTAATGGGCGAATCGCCTAGGGCAGTTCGCCCACTTTTCCTGCGGTTAAGGTTTTAGCATATTGTGAACTGGCCAGACTCTGGAAATTCTGCAGGAGGACTTTCCTAACTGACGAGAGATCAACGTAAATTGCTGAGAGCTAAGCCCGAATGATGATCAAGATGAAAGCAGTGATAGATGACTCAGAAATCTACTACGTCGATGTGGGTGATCGCTCGGCGCCTGCAATCGTGCTGATTCATGGTTTTCCTTTTAGTCACGAGATGTGGAACCCGCAAATTGAATTTCTAAAAAACCACTTTCGGGTCATAGCCTGCGATGTCGATTCTGTGCTTCAGAAATGATGCGCAAAATGTGGTTACACCGAGTTCAACATAAGGAGACTATCAGATATTGGAGAGAAATGTGATCTGGCGGAACGTCCGGGACGCCTCAGGTGCAGTAAAATAGTTCGCCGAGCCTCCTAGCTTTCTGCGAAAATTAAGCTAATTACCGACACATACNNCACATACGCAAATCAGGCGGACTTACCTTCGGAGGCATGCGTTGGCGCATAGGATGGGTGAAGCTAATGTCGGAATCGTATCGCAAGAGTGTGAGATTGTACTGGATGGCGAAGAAGACGGATGCGCCTAACAGAGAGTTCAACGTCGAGTCCGAGAGCCTGTCTGTTCATGATGATTATCTTGCCTGCCTACGGATTCTTGCTCTCTACAGCCGAACGCATGAGGATTCAGTTGTAGCCTACGCGATATGGGGTGGGAGAAAGAAACTGGGACTGAAATTTCAAGGAAGGAATGTGACGATCGGTGTCGTGACAGGTGGCGACATACCGATCGGAGTAACGCGTGAAGTCAAGAACCCCTACGAACTGAAAAAGTTCCTGGAGAACACGATGGGATTCACCGTCGAGAATTTGAATGAGGGAATCTTCGAGAAGGCATCTGAGCAATTGAAGAGAATTGAATCTGAAAAGAAGATCACGATCGACCGTGAAGGAACCAAGGAATGGCAAATTCCACGGGCGTGAGAACCCAGACTGAAAACGGCTTTCAGCACTAATATGCGTAGGAGAGGTTCCGATGAGCGAGAATGGAAAATCCTTCTGGAACATTCCTACAGTTGAACTGCTAACGCAACTAGGAACGACACCTGACGGGCTTACCGATGAGGCTTAGCCGTTGCAGTTGTGCATGCAATCCAGTGGCATGGTTGACGTGCCGATTGATTCCTGCCACAGATTTCCTGAAAGGTTGTAGAGGATGAGGGCGCACTATGGGCACCGCACACAAAGGATCCGCAGGAACGTATCATTGATCCCTTAACAGAAAAGCGATAGCCAAGAATCTTGAACCGCGCTCATCCCTTTCGGATAGCATATTTCGTCAAGCACTCCAAACAGACGCAGTCATTCGTTTGTTCTCGCAATTCCCTCACTCCATCTTGCACCAACACCTTGTTCAGGCACCAGCAATCTGGAGCACCCATACCACAAACGAAACTGGATCCGCAGATCTCACAACGCCGCTCTACAGGCAAACCTCTCAACGCTCAAGCTGGCTGAAAGCCGCTATATTTGCTGAATGTTCAATTAGCAGGAGAGAGAGTCTGAACCTGCAAGCATCAACACTCGAAACAGCGTTCAAGACCCATGCCAGAAAAGCCGTTCAAGCTGGGGCTAGTTCTGATGAAATGGAGCACGTGGTAATTCAACTACTTCCAATTGTATGACTAGGTCGAACAATGATGGTCGCGAAATGGTTAGAGGAAGCGTCTGAAGAAATAGGTCACTCACAAGCACGGGCAGGTTATGGGCCTATCCAATAAGCCCATTTGCAATGCGACGAAGCAACTGAGTCGTTTACTGAATTACNNCAGGGCAAGTAGTCTCAATGCGAAACCTTAACTCGGTATAGTGTTCTATTCAAGGCTCGATGTAACTTGCCTGCTAAGAAGAAAAAGAAAGCAAAGAAGAAGTAAGCAAAGCAAAAGCCGACCGTTACGCTTGCTCTACACTGAATCAATTGGCGCGCTTCACGTCGTGCAGAATCTAGCGTCGACCAGTACTCCTTTTCCTTTTTTTAATTACGGGTAGCTCACTTCATGTTCGAGTAATATGGAATTGCGAAATGCCGCATATCGCTGTGCGTTATCCGATAATCATTCTGAGAAAACAGGGTCTAATGCGTGCTCGCACGATTTGCACACATACGGAAGACTTTCAGCTCCTCCCGGCGTGCGTTGACCTAGTTTCAGCAAAGAATCGCCAAGCGACTGGGGCAATGAGACCCCGATGATTGGAGCGATCCAGATTCTTTTCTTGAATCTGCTACCTCACTCATGTCTGACCGATTTCTTTCGCCTGACACGAAGAAAAGAATCTTCGTGCATGCGGATCGACGCCTCAACACTGGACCGATGGTGCGATTTTCTGTGATTTCGATTCGGTTGTAATTGTCGTCTGGGCGTACGCGCACTTTTGGGGCGCACGCGAGGGAGAGGTGAATGGGACATGGAATGCCTCGCGATCTGGCATTTGTGATTATCAGATCTGGCAGTTGACCGAAACCTATCCATCAGTTTCTTCACTCAATTTCGTTTGACTAGTTATGAAGAGCAAGTTGGGGCAACATTCTGGAAGAATTCAGAGGAGGTGATATTATGGCTAGAATAGCACGAGAAATGGTTGTGAAGGCTGGCGTCAACGTTGACGAATTAGTTGATCTATTGGTGAGAAATGCTGCAGCTGAACTGACAACATTCTACTACTACACAATTCTAAGATGCAACCTAATCGGATTGGAAGGTGAAGGAATCAAACAAATCGCTGAAATCGCTCGAATTGAAGACCGCAATCGATTCGAAGCACTCGTTCCACGCATATACGAACTAGGAGGCAAGCTGCCGGACGACATGAAAGTGTTCCATGACATGACTGCATGCCCACCCGCTAGATTACCGCAAGATCCCACCGACATCAAGGCAATGTTGACGATTCTAGTGAATGCGGAACGATGCGCCGTAGCAGGATACTCACACGTCTGTAACATCACTGCGGGCAAAGACCATCGCACATACGACCTCTCCCTAGCAATTCTGAACGAGGAAATAGAGCATGAATCATGGTTCAGCGAATTCCTAGGAGAAGGCCCATCAGGTCACCTCATGAGGCAAGGCGACACATCACCATTCGTATCAAAATTCCTAAAGTAGAAGTCGAATCACCAGTATCAGTCCACCTAACCCCTCCTTTCCTTGACGGTTTTTTCTCCCGTCTCACTGCGTGTGTGCACACGAGCACGTCCCTACCCTCCCCCCACCACCATGATTGTGCAGTGTGCTCGAATCTTGTCAGATCGTAGCCCCTCAAGGCACTCCAGAATAACTCGCTATCGTACCCGACACCTCCGAATAACCAGAACCCAAGAGTATGCAGACCAAGGTTCAGGAGAAAGATTGAGCCAAAGGAAGTTGGAATCAGCACAGACGCTAGACTTAGGAGTGTTCTCTCCCTACCGGCAATTTCCACTTACTCGTCTTGCATGTGGATGACCGGACAAGCTGTTACCAGTATCACGGCGGACATCGGGAGCATGATCAAGAGGGAAAGAGCAAAGTTCTGCTGGAGATGTGGTTCCAATCAAGCTTGACGTACGCGATTGTTAATACCGTAGCTGATGACAAGGGTTTTTTACTCAGCAGTCGATTTGATGAAACCATGAAAGACCTTACAGCGGTTTCCCCATTCATCCGGGCTGTGAGCATTACCCTGCTTGCGCTCATTTGCTTGACTGTGGTTCCAATTGCCCAAGCGCAGGCAGCAGGCATAACGAGCATCGCTGATGTTGT
>PMBQ01000441.1 GCA_003152955.1 Candidatus Bathyarchaeota archaeon | reverse complement strand
CAGCGCATTAGTGGCGATGCCCATCAGCTTAAGAACGCCTTCAGGGTACGGGCGATCACCTACTTCAAAATGATCAGATCGAACTTCATCGGCCTGGTCATCATTGACATAAACGCCACCGTCAGGTGGGATATCGGCGACCACAGGAACATCGGGAACAGCAACCTCTGGATTTCAATAATACTACCAACAAAGTCGATTAGAAGGTGATTAGCCAACCTTTGGAAAACATCGAACAGCTCGAGACCAGTCTGTGGTCAGCAGCAGATAACCTTCGCGCCAATTCCAAGCTTACCAGCAGCGAATACTGCATGCCGGTCCTTGGAATCATCTTCCTGAGGCACGCCACCAATCGGTATGAGGAGGCATTGCGACAGATCGAGGCTGACAAGGCAACTGGAAAGATGCCAAAGCGTCCGCTCGTGAAGGGTGATTTCTTGAAACGGCGCGCATTGATGCTGCCTAAAGAAGCCCAGTATCAGGAAATCCTCAGCTTGCCTAAAGGTNNAATCAACTGCCGAAAGACTACACCAGGTTCGAGGATACGCTTCTGGAAGAGTTACTGCGGGTTTTTGATAGTGAGGTCCTGCGGACTGCCAGCGGTGATGTGTTCGGTCGAATCAATGAGTATTTTCTGATGAAGTTCGCAATGCAGGGCGCTCAAGATAATGGCGAGTTCTTCACGCCTCCATCGCTCGTTCAGACCATTGTGAACGTAATTGAGCCGGAGCATGGCATCGTCCTCGACCCTGCATGCGGATCTGGTGGAATGTTTGTTCAGTCCAGCCACTTTATTGAACAAACAGGTGCAGAAACATCGCACCGGGTGTCATTCTTTGGTCAAGAATTCAAGACAAGCAATCTTCGGCTTNNGTTATGGCCAATCCGCCATTCAATGTCGACAAGGTGGACGCCGAGAAGGTAAAGGACGATCGAAGGCTCCAATTCGGGCTGCCCGGCGTCAACAAGGAAAAAAAGGTTTCGAACGGCAATTATTTATGGATATCCTTTTTCCACGCCTACCTGAACGAGAGAGGACGGGCGGGGTTTGTCATGTCATCGCAGGCAAGCAGCGCCAGGCATGGCGAAGCTGAAGTACGCCGCAAGCTAGTTGAGACCGGCGACGTGGATGTGATGATTTCAATCCGCTCCAATTTCTTCTATACTCGCACTGTCCCGTGCGAGTTGTGGCACTTCGATCGGGCAAAGCCTGCCGATCGGAAGGACAAAGTGCTGATGCTGGACGCGCGGAACGTGTACCGACAGGTCACGCGCAAGATCTTCGACTTTAGTCCTGAGCAGCTTCAGAATCTCGCTGCGATTGTCTGGTTGTACCGCGGACAATCCGAGCGCCTTATCGGACTGGTGCAAAGCTATCTTGAACGTACGATTGAGGAGGCCTCTGCAATCGCCGAGAAAGCCGTTTCTTTTGAGAAAGCGTATGATGCTCTTGTGAAAGCCACCGCAGCGTTTTTCAAGACACTGCCAGAAAACTCCATGCTGCACGGTTTGTTGAAGGAGCGCGACGAGGTCGGCAAAGTCTATTTCAAGACGCTGAGGCAGTGGACGACCCGTATCGCGAAGGATTGGAAGAACGCATGCGAGTCGAAAAACGCGGCACAACAGAAGCTCCTTCGTGAACTCGAACAACTGGCTTATGCATGCCGTGATATGGTCAAGGAGTTGGATCTTGTCTTCACGCTTGCAAGCAGGGCAGTGGACGCGGCGGAGAAGGATGCGGGCGCACGAGATAGCGACGCTTGGGATGGCCGAGCCATCCGACGGCTGGAGAAAGAACTCGACGCCAAACGACAGGACGGCGTTGAACAGTTGAAGCGCACGGCTTACTTCTTCCGACAGGCACACTGGTTGCTCACCCGATTTCCTGACGGCAAGTTCGTCCCTGTGCCCGGCCTCTGCCGGATCGTGACGAAGGAGGAAATCGAGGCCGCTGACTGGAGTCTTGCCCCAAGTCGATACGTGGGTGTAGCACCGCCGGAAGCTGATGCGGAATTCGACTTTGAGCAGACCTTACGCGACATCCACGCCCAGCTGGCCGATCTGAACAAGGAAGCGGCAGGGCTGGCGACGAAAATTGAAGAGAACTTCAAGGTTTTTGGGACATGAGGGCTTCTGCGAGAAAGTGCTGGCGAGAGGTACCCTTTGGCACGATAGTGTCACACAGCGCTTTCGGTCCTCGTTTCAGTGGCAGTGCCTACGGCAACGACGGGAACATTGCAACCCTGAGAACTACGGATATTGAGGACGACGGCTGTATCTCTTACGGCACGATGCCACTCGCCCTGCTCGATGAGGTTCGATTCGCAAATCACCTGTTGACCGTGGGCGATCTGGTCATTACCCGGTCTGGGACATGCGGGATCGCCGCCGTGTTCGAGGGATTCGGCCTCCCTGTGCTGCCCGGAGCATTCTTGATTCGCTTCCGGTTAAACGAGTGTGCAGAACCAAGGTTCTATCGTTACTACTTCAACTCACCGTCGGGTCGCCAGAACATTCTCTCGGTCGCACGCGGCGCGGTACAGCAGAATCTCAACATTACTAACGTTGAGACACTGCGCGTTCCGCTGCCAACTCTCTCGGAGCAGCGCCGCATTGTTGATCTCCTCTCCGCTTACGACAACCTTATCGAGAACAACCGTCGGCGGATGGCGCTTTTGGAGGAAGCCGGGCGTCAGCTTTACCGCGAGTGGTTCGTCCGGCTCAGATTTCCGGGGCACGAACATGTTCGTATCATTGACGGGGTGCCGNNTGGGAGAAGAAGACAATTCATGATCTGACCAGTTTTCTGAAACGAGGAATCGCTCCACACTATGACGATGACGCGCAAGGGTTGGTGATAAACCAGAAGTGCGTCCGAGACGGTCGACTCGATCATAACCTTGCTCGCCATCAATCAAGGGAGTATTCGGGAGAGCGACAACTCCAAGTTGGTGATGTGCTTGTGAATTCAACCGGCGAGGGAACTCTGGGTCGTGTCGCACAAGTGAAATCGCCAATCGAAAACTGCACGGTTGATTCTCATGTCACCATTGTTCGCCCAAAACCTGGAATCCCGATCTACTTTTTCGGGATGGCTGTTATGGCGTGGGAACTCCAGTATGCAACGATGGGTAGGGGAGCGACAAACCAAACTGAGCTTTCCCCAGCGGCAATCGGCGGTACTCAAATCGTAATGCCTTCGGGTGTCTATGGTGAACAATTTGAAAAATTCATAGAGCCAGTCATTCAACAATTGACAAATCTTGTTAAACAAAATGACAGACTCAAATTCGCACGCGACCTGCTTCTGCCGCGGTTGATGAACGGAGAGATAGAGGTATGAGCCTGGATGCAGACGAGATGAGGAAGCACATCGATTGGCTCCTGCATCGAGACGTTCGGGAGTTTCTCACGTGTGACACAATCCAAACTCCGTGGTTTCCCGCACTCGAGAGTTCGAAGAATGATGCCAATCAGATCCGATGGTTCTCAGCACTGGTACCTCCCGATGCGGTTCCTCGATTAGTTGAAAAGCAAGGCGGTTGGGATGTTGGACCGGTAGATGGGCATCCCTCTGTTTGGACTTACTATTCTGACGGAAAGAGGACCCGTCGTTATTTCCCGTTCGGGAATGAGGATGGTATCGAGCCGCTCGTTATGTGGCGGTCCTTTCATGGAATGCGCCAGGACTTCATCGAACTGGCCCAAGAGTTCCGACTGTACTTTAATCTCATTCGAGAACCAGCAAGTAAGGTGTTTATCCACATTGATGACAACGGAGATGAGACCGAAGCAGCTCGTTATGGTGACAATTTCATCGAAATCCGCACGGACCTCCTCAAGAGATTCTGTGCAGTGAAGCAGATGGCATTGGCAGTGTATGTTGAGAGCTTCAGATACAGCAGGTTTACTCTGGCCGAACTCGGATTATCTGAGGACAGAAAAGAGGAAGTTGGTCGTTTCTACCGTTTTCCTTTGTCCGTTGTGTCAAAGAATTTCTCGTTTGATAATAACCAAGAGTCATGCGGTCTGCTCATAGGGGGTAAGAAATATGTACTACCGGGTCCCATGCCTCCTGATGAAGAACCACATAATGACGTATTCCAAGATTTCATTATTGGATCAGATGCCAACAGCAACGCTGTTCGACACACCTGTGATCCGGAGCGCTTGGAGAATTCATTTGGAGCAAACAGAGGATCGCCGCACTACCTCACTGCAGTTTTCTTTCGGTCAGAGGTCTTATCCAAGTACTACGCAGATCCAGCCAAGTACTCTGTTGAAGACGGTTATCTCCGTTGCGGTGGATTGTGGGGCCTTCGGATGGACAATGACCATTCTGACTATGTTGTAGTTTGGCTCGGTGACCTCGGTCGAGATCTTTCGGAGGTCGAAAGGAATTACTGGCTGAGCTTCAACATCCTGCCAGCCGGACGCAAAATCAGCAGAACCAACTTCCAACGTGCCTTATTGGGTGAGTTTGCTGATCCATCGCGGCCAGATCTGATATTCAAGCACGAATATGCTCGGTTCAATCGCACGTTCCGGGAGACGAATGGATGGGACTTCTTCTTGCCACTCCACCATGACGATGAGCATTTCTTCACTGCCCTCCGCTTGCCAACGAACAATTCTCAAGCCGAGTTCGATTCTCAGTTGCTCGCTCTCACAAAGGTCATCGTTGATTCCTTCAATGAACATGGGATTACAGGTCAGTTGAAGACAACAGCGAAAGGCGATCACGGGATAACAAAACTGGAGAAATTCTTAGAGGAGAAGAACCTTGAAGGTTTCGAGTCACATATCAAGTATTTGCGGATTCTGCAAGAGCTGCGCTCGAAGTCAGCCGCCCATCGGAAAGGAAGCAATTACGATAAGCTTCTTCAGGACCTTCAAATGGCCGACAAAGGCCAGCAAAGTGTCTTTGCGGCACTTCTGGTGGCAGCAATTCAGTTCCTCAGCTACTTACAGGCCAACCTCATACCAAAACGGGATAAATAGGCGGCGGAATGGCGTATACTGACATAAACGGTGAAGATCGTCTGGTCCAAGCAACGTTTGCAGAGCATCTGGGAACAAAGCTGGGATGGGAGAGCATCTACGCATGGAACGACGAAACTTTCGGTCCAAATGGGACGCTTGGTCGCCTGGATACCCGTGACGTGGTGCTCAAACGCGATCTACGAACAGCCCTGACACGATTGAATCCA
The DNA here is from genome assembly GCA_003152955.1 of Candidatus Bathyarchaeota archaeon. The sequence goes on along the minus strand of PMBQ01000441.1, from coordinate 416 downwards.
GAATTGCCGACGACGGCGATTGAGGAAGGTATAGTCACACTGACACGGCACGATTTCTCCCGTTCGTTGATCCAGCATAACCAAGAATTCTACCGATTCATTCGCGACGGTGTGCCAGTATCATACCGTGACGCACATGGACAGGTCCGACATGCCCAGGCGCGAGTGATAGATTTCCAGAATGGCCGAGCCGCTGACGGCCAGCCGAACAATCGCTTCCTCGCCGTGCGCGAGTTGAAGATTCAGGGCTTGCGCGTCCCCCACTACAACCGCCGCGCCGACCTCGTCTGCTTTGTCAACGGCCTGCCGCTGGTGTTCATCGAGTTGAAGAAGCCTGCGGTGCCGTTGAAGAGTGCATTCGACGACAACCTGCGCGACTACCGCGGCCAGAGCGTGCCGCAGCTCTTCCACCCCAA
>PMBQ01000200.1:2413-3797 GCA_003152955.1 Candidatus Bathyarchaeota archaeon | reverse complement strand
ACCAAAGTCGTGCTTGACAACGAATCGGCTTCGTGCAAGAAGTAAGACACAAAAGTCGAAGTCTCGCTGCATTTACGGATGCCTTCGCAAATAGTCGACATGAAAATCCGCACCGATTTTGCGAGTGAAGCCAAAACCGAGCTGTCAGCACTCTTCCCTCACTTGAACCTCTTCATCTCCCACAAACGCTGCATTCACGGATACGAGGAGACGGCTCAGTCGCGCGAACGATCGTCCATCCATCAAATCCCATTGGACGTGTGAAGGTTCGGACCGCCGCCCAAGAAGGCAATACCAGGAATTGTCTTGAGCTCCTTCCCTTTCCCCCAAGGCAGTTTATTATGTCTCTCGATCAAGGACTCTATAATTACGCAATCAGCTATTTCCTGAGGTACAGTGAGTCCACTTCAATAATCGAGCCTTTTCCCCCTCTATGAAAACTCAGGGGCACTGTGAATCGAAAGTCAAGAGACCTTATAAATTCATTCATCTCGTCAAACAAATCTTGACCGTTATACAATGGGGCAAAGGCAAGCTCGAGCAAGAGATAGTCGATGTTTGTGAGTGTCCGACGAGCACCCTGCAAAATGTTCTTTTCAAATCCCTGTGCGTCGATCTTCAATAAGATCGGCTTAGCCATTGTATGTTGAGAAGAGAAATCATCAAGCGTGATGACATCCACCTCAATGGTTGACACGACACCTTTACTGTACACAGGATGCTTGTTTGTGTTGTCTATTGTTAACATCGAGCTAATTTGGCTATAAGAATTAACGAAAAACTCTGAACGACATGCCTTGTCGCCAAGAGCTGCGCAGCGCACAGATACGTTGGATTGCCCTTTCAGATTCGACTCCAACGTGCGAGCAATAGTGGAAAGAGGCTCAAAAGCGAATATGGCAGCATCTGGATAGACTGTCTTCACAGAGCAGGAAAACTGTCCGACATTTGCTCCCACGTCGACGATCGTAGCTAACCTCGAACAGTAAGGAGTAAGTGAAGTCGCCACTATTGCGGATTCAATTGAATGCACTCTACTAAACGCGAATGTTCGTAGAGATCCTGGGGTTTGAAGAAGTGACAGGATTGATGACACTGAAGACAAAACGTCCATTTTTCATCCGAAGATTGATGCTGACCAACTAAGGATCAGCTTCTCAACGCGCTGAAGGACAAATGAATCCACGCTCGAACTGCGAGTGGCTTTTGCTCAGAGTGTAGCGCACACCGACCGCGAGACCTTGAAGGATGTCCATCAGGAGATGGCCCAAAGAGAAGGTCCCGGGTCTCACGCAGCTCAGGACGGATCTTGTCTGCTCGAGGGATGTAGTTGATGTGTAGCAGGCGCGCCTATTGTTCGCGCGTCCACTTTGTCCGTCTTCAC
>PMBQ01000200.1:0-2390 GCA_003152955.1 Candidatus Bathyarchaeota archaeon | reverse complement strand
GATTGGAAGTACGCTGTCAAGGCAGCGATACTGTTCTTCACCCCAGCTTCCCTGACGATGGCCTCTTTTCCAATGACTGTTACGATTAAGCAGTTATACTTATGTTTGTTGATGTCGGAATGCATCATAGGAATCTCCTCAGAGTTGTGCTACTAATGGTTTGGGATCAGAAACAGACAAAAGTGGGAGGTTCCTTCTTGGTAATATCACCTTTCACGCCGAGCACTTTTCGATACAAATCATCATAACGCCTGGCATTCGAGATCGGAGAGAAACTCCGACGTAGATGCTCTCGGCTGTTCTTTGCTAGGGCGACCCTGAGATCTCCGTCTTCAAAAAGTCGTCTGATCTGAATCGCACAAGCGTGGCTGTCCCCAATGTCAAAGAGTAAGCCTGTCGTCCCGTCGAGAATTATATCCTCCACACCAGGATATCTCGAACTAATTACAGGCACCCCGTGACTCATAGCCTCAAGAATTGCATTGGGTTGACCTTCGGATTCGGAAGAAGATACCAACAAACTGAAAGCCCGCATCATCCCCTTCGCGTCCTTGACCAAGCCGGCTAGGTAGAATCGACTAGCTACGCTTGCCGGTANNCCTCATTGCTAATGCTACAGCTTGTATTGCGTTTTGGGGCCTCTTGTTAGCTACAAGCCGGGACACTATCGCTACTGTGAAGTCCAGGGCCTCTTCTCGTCCATGATCTTCCACCACCGGCATAGAATTGAATATTACATGCATTGGTCGGCTAACGGTAAACTCTGTTCTCAATTCCCTCTCGAGATATGATGAATTCACGCATATCACGCTACAACCATTGAGAATCCGTCGAAAAACGCTCTGCAAGAGAAAACCCTTTAACCTGCCATGCTGAAAACCAAAGCTCAGATGGAGTGAGTTCGTCACGTTTAGCACATGAGCCGCGACAATACCAGTTGAGTAAAGCGCAGCGCCCCAGAAATTCGCACCAATTAGTCGCGAGTGCAGCATGTCGATTTGCTTTTGCCGCAGGAAGGTCCTGATGCGACTAAATGCTCGAGGATCGAACGAGTTCCTTAAGTTTAGCGATTCACCTTTTTCTGATACCGCCTCGCAAACTTCCCCATATAGGGCCAGGAACCAGACCTCATTCCCGAGACGCTCGAGCTCACCTCTGAGAAGAAGGAGTTGCTGTAACGGGCCAGACGCGTCAAACGTAGGGACCAGAAAGAGGATTCTTGCCATGAGTTCCCAAAACTTCTCTGCTTGTGTCTTCGCCTGCGCGGCAGCTCTAGTGGTGGTGGAAGCCAGTGCCCAGAGTTCTGGGTTCTGATTTATCTTCAAACCAGTTGGTTTAGGTTTAGAGTCGCCAGACTCTATTCGGAAGTCTCCTGACCCAAGTTCGACACACTTCCACCGGAGGAACTTGATTGCCGCCAATAGATGAAATCACCGCATAGGTAAGTAAGTTAGTCAGTCGGCACTACGCTGGTTTTGTCCTCAAAGTCGGTGACTCAAATTCCGATTCGCCGGAAATAGGATTGAAATCACCGCTATTGCGCCGACTTTGGCCAACGACCGGGAATGAACCTTGCATTATCAGACATCGCATGCCCCGTGACAGCAGTCTTGGCACAGAATGCTAGGTGGCTCGAGAGTGCTCCTGCCCCGCTCCATCAGTGCCAAATCCTAGAGATGCGAAAGGGGTATACAACAACCATCAATCAGGCGCTCATCCATTGCGTCTGAATCTCGACGAAGATAATCTCAACCGCCAGATTTCCCAAGAGCCCTTAACTCGTAACGTTTGAGCAAACATATTGAAACTTACCTGATCGACCAACAGAGATGTCGGGAACATTAGTAATCACGAAATCCATCTCACCAAGATATCGTTGAAGTTGGGCTAGTAATATGGCTGTTTCATCTTCGTCTAGATTATCAGATACAATCCGCCATTCTAGGCGTCTCTCTGATAGTTGGAAAACCTGATACTTGAGAAGATTTCTTCTGTACGAAATGCCCGTTTCGTTCAACAAATGTGTGAAGAATNNGACCGATGATCACATCTCCAACACGCCCCAACAGTTTCTTGATTCTCTTGGAATTCAGACCACATAGACAAGGCTTTGGGTCCAGCTCAATGACGTCTCCGTTCATATACCGGACAAACGGAAATACCTTGTTGTCCAAATCTGTTAGAATTATCACACCATCTTTACCCGCTTCGACAACACATCGTTCTTCAGTCACATGCAGACCTTCATGCATGATGCACTCAAAACCAATTGCTGAAACCTCAACGCTGCCGTATTGGTCATAAGTATCACAACCGAACACATACTTGAACATTTGACGATGGTGCGGAAAAAGGGGTTCTACTGTCGTGACAACTGCTTTCAAAGGGTA
>PMBQ01000112.1 GCA_003152955.1 Candidatus Bathyarchaeota archaeon | reverse complement strand
CTCGAAACTCGCCTTATCTCCTTAAGGAACGATACTTGTTTCTCTGAGTTGCCAACGTGTTCAAGCACAGCATTTGACCAACAAACCTCGAACTCTTTCCCTGCCCATGGGAAAGAACGTCCATCGAATTGAATGACATTGACCTGGGGGTAACGCTCCCTCATCTTGATAGGTGGCTCTGTCCCAAGTGCGGTCAACCTCTCCAGATATGGGTAGCGTTTCTTTATGAAGTTGTCGTCCTCGGAGTATTCAACGTCTGAATAACCAACGTCAAGGACTCTCATTCTAGGATCAGCAACAAATTCGTTCAGAAAGAGCGTCCACTTTCTTTCACGATTGTAGGCAGACACTCTGTACGCAAACGCCATCTCGAACCTCGGATAGCTGCTCAGGCTGAAACGACTTGACCAGATAATTCCCAATATACAGAAGCAGTCTCCTTTGCTATCACGTCCCAGTTGTATTTGTCGACTAGTATCCGCTCGTATGTATCGCTTTCGGTCGCACTGGTGCCTTCATCAATGAGTCTTTTCATTTGTTCCCGTAAGCCCGTGATGTCACCGGGGACAAAATATCTTTGCTCCGAAAGGGGAAATCCCTTGTGAGGAGGTATGTCGCTGACAAGGACCGGCAGACTGTAGCTCAACGCTTCCAAGAGTGCGATTGGAAAACCCTCGTGATATGATGGGAGCACAAACAATGCGGCATTGCTGTAGAGCTCTGCGAGTTCGATTCCGAATATATTGCCCGTGAGAATCACCCCTGCGGCTTTGGCATCGGACTTGAGCGAACGGCTGTAGGACGTTTCATGGTCCGCCTCTCCTGCAATGACAAGCTGAAAGCTAGGGTTGTGAATGCCTGAGTAGGCAGTCACAAGATCGTGTAGCCCCTTTTCCGGCACAAGGCGGCATGCAGTAAACACATATGCGCGGGGGTGCAACCCGAATCGGACCAGTGTGGAACCCGACTCAACTCGGGCTGGGGTGTTGATCCCATTGCCAATAAGATAAAGTGAGCTCCTGGGAAACCTTTCTTCGAGATTGGTTTTGATGGCCTGGCTGATTACAATCGTTGCATTGGCATACTTCACTCCCACATATTCGCCCAGAGCCAGTACTCGCTTTGCCGTTGGCCCCCATTTCTGACGCTTGTAGTCGGCCCCGTGATGGGTCATGACGACCCTAAAGCCGAGAAGCCTTGCGAATGGGATTAACAGTGCTGGGCCAATGGTGTGAAAATGAATAATGCGAGGACGATCAATGACCGCACTGAGCAAAACAAGGAAAGTGTGGATGATGGCTTCCAGACTCTTCACGTGGGGGCACCATATGTGCTTGAATCTCACTCCTTTCCAGCTTTTTAGCCGTTGATCTTTCCTAATATATGGAGTCCTTGTGGTGACTGTTATATCAAATCCCAGCGACACGAGTCGCGGGTATAACTCTTCGCAGTGTTTTTCCACTCCACCCTGCACATTGGGGAAGCCCCGTGTCCCGAGAACAAAGATCTTCACTCGAACACCCTATCGATTGTCAAAAGGTCCGAACCGCGAGTAATGGTCTTCTTCTTTCCCTGTAGGCATCCTTTTGACCGAAGAACCAAGGTAAGACTCGCGCTTTTTCACCGGACCATCGATGGCGACATCGCCGTAGTCGATGTACTTCTCAAAGCAAACGGGCTTTCCCACAGTCACCCGCAGTTTGTTATTCACGACCCACGCCAANNGAAATGACGGAATAAATGGATTTCGCATCGCTGTGCGTGCCGTTGTCACCATCCAGCAGTTCTGTGTGCACGCTTCAACTTCCTTCCTTGCATGCTTCATCTTCTCTCCGCTGATGATCTCATCCCACGATTGCATCGCCAGATTCCCGACCAGGAGGTCCGGGCGCACATTGCATGCGTATACATCAGCCCATGGATCAACAATAATGAAATCCTTGCCGGCGGTACATGGGATGAGTCGCTGCTGGCCGAGGATCTTTCGGATCAGGCCCAGGTTGAGATAGGCCCGAAACCAGTTCTTAACGGAGTCAGTCCTTAGCATTTCACGAATCAACTCCTCGATCTTCCTGGCAACCCTCAGGCGATCATACGGCCAATTGTCAGCTTTGTGGAATTGGAACCCATTGTGGAGCGCTGAGGTTGACAGCTCTACTCCGTGCTGCTTCGCAAACTTGTATATTTCAACGAGTTCATCAATGTTATCATCCTGAATTACTGTGGCGAAACCCAGATCAGTACCTCCAAGTTCTTTCAAACGCAAGAGGCCTCTTACCTTGGTCTCAAATCCATCCTGCTCTCCGCGGATTCTGTCGTTCGTCTGCTGAAAACCTTCCACGCTAAATCTGATCTTGGTGTCCGGAAACCTGTGCACGATCGGCTCCAACCGCTCTGGATAAAGACCATTCGTGCTTATTTCCAGCTTTCGTGCTTTTGGATACAACACTTCACACACCTGCGAGAGGTCGGATCTCAGTGTCGGTTCGCCACCTGTGATGTTCACATTGTCGAATCCGCCAGGCAGCTTTCTCAAAGTTGATAACCCGATCTCTTCGGCCGGAAGGCTGGGGTGCTTCCAGATATCGCACATTGAGCATTTTGAATTGCAGCGATATGTCGCGATAATGGTGAGGTCCATTGCGGTTAGACTCTATGGTAGTAGTTGTTATGACACAAACACAACATGAATCATCCACGAAGAGGAAGTTGCGCCGTAACTGTAGCACCTTGCCTGTGAAGCAAGTCCAGTAGATCGTTCATATGTTTCTGTGCTGAGTGATGTTCTCTAATAAATCGAACAGCTTCCTGACCCATCTGGTCGCATTGCTCTCGACACTCCAAGAGCAACACTATCGCATTAGCCAACTCGTCAACGCTTCCAGGCGTAAACAGAACGCCGGTCCTTCCATGAAGTACGATTTCTGGAAAACTGCCATGATTACTAGCCACCACCGGCGTACCCAGAGCAAGACTTTCGAGCACTGCGTTTGGCATGTTATCGTACCAAAGCGATGGCGACACGGTAAAGGTGGAAGACTGAACCAGCGTATATAGTTCGTCCGTGTGCAACTGACCACGCAAGGATACACTGGATAGGTGATGTTGGTCTATATAGTCTGCCAATTTCTTCACATAGGCGCTATCACCATTTCCAACTATAGCACAATCCAAAGACAGATCAGGTCGGAGCGCCTTAACACGATCGAGCGCCATTAGCAGGATATGTACACCTTTGGATGGTTCGAGCCGGCCAAAGTAAACAATTTGGCGGTCTTTCTTCGGCTCATCAATGACTGGCACATCGACGAAAGTCGGAATTTGAACTAATTTGTCTTCCGGCCACCCCGCTTCAAGCATTTTAGATAATGCAAATCGGCTAGGAACGACAAAGAATGGAATTAGATCAAAATAACCACGGATTTGATGGTACTTTGTCGCAAAATACTGGACTGCTGATGCAGCAAGAGAATCTTGAACACATTTATAGCGCACACTGTGGTAATGTTTTCCTTTCACGCACAATTCGCAGGGCTCACCATCTCTCAGTAAAAGGGCATTTGCGCAGATCATGCCTAAATCAGACAGACGCACCACAAATGGAATCCTATTATCTTTCAAAGCCTCGAGAACTGCAGGAGACAACTTTCGAAGGTAATGTAGGACGATGGCACAATCCGGTTTGGTATCGGCAATGAGAGCATTGAGTTTCTGATAGACTTCTTTCGAGTAGAAGGACCGGCTTAGTGTTCGTCCGATCACTCGGGGGCTCCACGAATGCTGTCTAAAATACACCTCCGCCTTACTAGACAGTGGGGATGCGAAGTAGTGCTCGTATTCACTCTTGACGTTTGCATCGTACGCCACAGAAAAGGGAACTACAGAGTGGCCTGAATCTTCGAAGAGCCTCTTCAAGTTAAACAAATAGCGTTCAGGGCCACCTGACACGAAATACCGGTAATTCACTAGAAGTAGTCTCATCAAGACACTCATTCCAGAATTGTCACATTTTTTCAATCCGCATAGCAATTCAACCCGAGCTCAAACGATAATCTGATCCTTGAATTATATGCTCGCCTTGCGCTTGCCTCTCTCAATCGAGAACTCTTATGTCATAGTTGAGCTCGATATTTGAAGAATACTCTAGTCAGCACATTTTCAGTCGGTTATCCTGCAATAAGCCAATGATGCTAGGGCCCACAACGCGTCTCCGTAACTCCGGTTCCCTCTATCACGTGACTGGATTACAGACTTCAGACCTGTTACGTTCAACAGCCCTAGTGCCTGCACTGCCATCGCCTCATGCAGCAGGTTGAACCGAGAATCCGCAGCAAGCCAAGGTTGCAGAGGGAGATTGAAACCTGATTTCTTTGCACGAAGTAGTTCCTGCGGCAGATGCCTCCCAATGGTTTTTCTTAGGATCTGCTTTCGAATATAGTTCGGTAGTTTTACGCTGATGTCGACACCAGCCAGTAGCTCAACGAGACGGTAATCGAGAAACGGAATTCGTGTCTCGATCGAATTAGCCATTGCAGCTCTATCAACCTTGCACAGCATATCATCAGGCAGAGAAGTCTTCAGAAGCCAATAATTGAGCTGATTGAAGTTGCTTATTCCGTTGGCCGGTCTAATGGTAGCCTCGATGAACTCTCTGGCTGGCTGAACATCTTTGAGATGCCCGATAAGTGCGGCCCGTTCGTAAGTTGTGAAACCGATTTGCTTCACTTCGATCCGATCCGCCAAATCCATTTTGGCACTGTCAATAATACGGATCGCGCGGGCTAGCGATTTCCGCCAAGGTCCTCCAACTAGGTGTCCGCAGAGAGACATGATGCTCGGTATCAATCCGAGGCGGATAGATCGAGGAAGCAATGAGAAATGTTTCGCGAATAGTTCGCCTTGGTGAATGGTGTACCCACTGAGGACCTCAACTCCTCCATCCCCTGTCAGTACGACCTTCGTCAGGCCTGCGGCTGCCTTGCTAACGAGATAAGTGGGAAGAGCCGAAGAATCTCCAAATGGTTCATCGTAGCACCATGCCAACTTACGGAGAATGTCCCGAGCATCTTCGGGACGTACCAGCATTTCAGTATGCTTTGTTCCGAAGCTCCGTGCGACAAGTCGCGCCAAGGCTCGTTCATCGAATTCCGCTTCTTCAAAACCAATAGTGTATGTATTGATTCGATTCTCAGAGAGGTTGGAGGCTATTGCAACAACCGAACTCGAATCGAGGCCTCCGCTAAGGAAAGCTCCAACAGGTACGTCACTTCGAAGCCGAATCTTCACAGCTTCACGAAAAAGGTTTTCAAACTCTTCATAAATATGTTCTGCATCCTTCCTTTGAGGTTCGGATATTACGATGTCCCAATATTGCCTAATAAGCACGCGTCCATTCTCGACAATTAGAGAATGCCCAGGAAGAAGCTTTGAAATGTCGCGAAAGATTGAATGGGGAGCTGGTATGTATGTAAAACACAAATAGGCATCGAGCACAGCTTTATTTATTCGCCTCTGAATTCCATAAGCGAAAAGGGCTTTCATTTCCGACGCGAATATGAACATATTGTTGGTCACGGAATAGAAGAAGGGTTTTTCCCCCAATCTATCGCGTGAACAAAAGAGTCTTTGTCGTTTGGTATCCCAAAGAGCAAACGCCCACATCCCATTAAACCTCTCCACGCATGCGGTTCCCCACTGTTCATAAGCCCGTATCAAAACTTCCGTATCGGAGGTCGTCAGAAAATGATATCCAAGTTTCTTGAGGTCAGAGCGGATTTCATAGAAGTTATATATCTCACCATTATAGACGACCACGACACTTCGATCTTCATTATACATCGGCTGGCCGCCCGATTTCAGGTCAATTATGGAAAGTCTGCGATGTCCTAAGGCCACGATATTGTCATAGTGAAAACCCTCTGCGTCCGGACCCCTATGGATAAGAGCGTCAGTCATTTTTTTCAGCGCACGCCGGTCGACGGGTGTCTGATTATCGAGGCTCAAAAAACCCGCAATCCCACACATTGTAGTCCTAAGTTTNNACATAATCATCAGATCAGACGCTCGACCAATTCGAGATCTTGCATTCATGCCGATATTTTGCTGGTGTAGTTGGATGAGGCATACGCTATTCCCAAAATGCTTACAAGAATGTAAGGAAAAGGTCAACCTGTCTGGAATACTGCAATGGCCCAAGTGTGATTCGCGCTCAAGATTTGATCGAAAGGCTCGAGTAAAGGCTACAATATCTTGACCCCATCTCTTCGAGGCTGAAAACTGCGTCTATGCGTTCTACCCCACGTAGACCCATGCTGCGACCCTCTTCGGGATTCCTCAGCAGACGGAGTATGGCACCAGCAAGCGCATCAATGCTTTGTCCGGGCACCAAGACGCCAGTTACCTTGTCGACAACGACCTCAGGTGTTCCTCCAGGATTACTAGCTATGACAGGCTTGCCGAGCGACATGTACTCGAGAATGGAATTGGAGATGCCTTCGGAATACGTTGAGAGCACAGCTATGTCAAAAATGTTTATGATGCTCTCAACCGCAGTTTGCCAGCCGGGGAAAAGTATTCTGTCGTTGTTCGCCTCGGCCACGAACCCCTTGACCGAGCCCAACGTTGGGCCATCACCAATCCCAAGAAATGTGACATCGTCGAACGCTTGAAGGACCTGTTGAGCTGCAAGGACGTATGTTCTGTAGTCCTTTCGCTCCGCAAACTCTCCCACCATGCCCACGACGTTTTTCGTACGTATCCCCAGCTTGTCGCGTACGATTTTGGGATCCTCGAGCCTAGCATTCCTACGCCGATCAAAACCGCTGTAGATGCAGACGCTGCGCGATGGAGGAGCCTGGTACGCCTGCAGGCCAGCCGCCGAGTTGGCAACGATCGCATCGCTGAATGGGAAGGTGAGTTTGGCCCTCAAGAATTCTCTACTCCATCGGCTGAGGTTCTTGGGGGCATCAGTGATCATACCGTTCATTAGCTTTGCACCAACCACTTTTGCGACTGGCGTAGCATAAACTGCCGTCATCGAATCCCATACGTGAATGATATCGGGCTGGAATTCGCGGCAAAGATGATATAGATCCCGAAGGACCCGCAGATCTTTCTTCCCCTTCCTGATAAGGTAGTGCGTTTTTATTTTGAGATCGTGAAACTCCGGATAAGCAACCTCCCGGGACATCAGTGCCACTTCGACCTCAGCGAGTTTCCTTTCTAGTACGTAGCGAAGGAGCTGGAGGAGTCTCCGCTCTTTACCTCCGCGATAAAGGCCATCCATGAAATACAGAATCTTCATCGCATGTGAAGCGTTCTAAACGACTCAATATTTGGGTCGGCGTTAGTAATCATCGCACTCACAAATCTTAGACGCAGGAATTGATGAACGCAGTACGTCAAACTACCTTTGGGGAACCCCACATTCAAATAGCGCCCGATCTGAATTACCGTCAGGATCTGATCAATCGCTTGAGAGT
>PMBQ01000198.1 GCA_003152955.1 Candidatus Bathyarchaeota archaeon | reverse complement strand
CGACATCATAAATCTATTTAGAGGTAATCAGATAACAGCAATTCCAAGAGGTACTGGCCGCATGCCCGGAATTATTGCTTCAAATTCTAACGAAGTCCTAATAACCCACTGCCCAACGAAAAGAGGTGTATAGCATGAAAGAATTTTTCGACACTGCTGCAAGGCAAAACCATCCAATACGAGCACTCAGAGATTTCTTAGATCGTGAGACTGCCAATGAGACTGCCAAGAAATACACTGATTTACGTTTCGTTGGCTATGTTCTAGACATCAGTTACGATACTGTGACCATTATTACATCAGATCCTTTCAAGATTGCTGTTGGTGGTGTACCGCGCAACTCGCTATTAATCATGACGCCAGCTGTACAAGAAGCCATCATCACCCCACATTTCACATTACTCCGTGTGCTTGATGCAGCTCCGACACCGTTGACTAAAGAGACTCAGCAGACTTACTTTGAATTGCAAAAGAAATCAATGCCCGAATTGGACGTATTCACGCAGGCGGAATTGCAGTGGGGGGCATTAAATACTGCGGTATTGGGAATGTTCTATCCACATCCTGAACAGCAAGACACAATAGAATTTTCTGGCGATATGAACAATTTTGTCAGCGCGCACAAATACCGAGTATATGCGCCTGATGACGCCTTGCTCGATTTGGTTGTGAATACCTTAGTTCCTGCGCCAAACCGGTTTCCTATCGGAAATTTGCGTCTGACAGAATGTCGCCTACCTTTACCAAATCGACCTCAGCCCAAAGTGATTGTTAATGTCTCGACGCCTGATTTCCTCGCTGCGCGCACGGCAATGTTTGGTAAAACCCGCCTTGGCAAGAGCAATGTGGTGAAGTTGATTGCCCAAAGTCTAATAGAGACTACTGCCACAACAAAGAATGTTGGGCAGCTAATTTTTGATATAAACGGCGAGTATGCCAATGACAATCCGCAAGACGGGAATCTCTCCTTGCGCGGCGCCTATCCTACAAGGTGCAAAGTATATGCACTCACTCCAAAGCCTTCGACAACGTCAAAGCCACTAAAGCTCGATTTCTATGAACATCCAGATCGATCGCATCGTGTATTGTCGAATTTGTTGGTTAGTGAAGAGCGAACGGCCATTTATGTAGGAGCGTTTCGAGGCTTGGATCTGCCCTCAATTGAAGCAGTAAATGCTTTACCGCCGAACGAGAAAAAACGGCCTCATCGGAAAGTCCTAATATATTGGGCGATTCTCCACAAAGCTGGGTTTCATGCGGACGAGTCGAAGCTGAAGAATCTTTTGTCGCTCGATCCTGGTTTCAATAAGCAAGTTCGAGACGCACTATATGGTTCAGAGCCAAAACCAACAATCAACAACTTGGACAAGCTCGTTGTTGAAATGGAAAAACTGGCTGATGCGTCGAGGACCACGACGCTGACTTCCTCAAGTGGAGGGCCGTTGCTTGATTCTGATGACGAAGCCTTATTAGGCTTCTTGAAGCCCAAGAGCGGTGCCGGAACAAAGATGATTCAGCGCTTTCGAATTTACCATGATTCAAAAGCAGGTGATTTTGTAAAAGAAATCATTACGGCACTGGATGATGGCGACACAGTGATACTAGATCTAGGTAACGCTGATGAAGAAGTTATGCAGTATTTCTCTGAGGAATTGTCATTAGCGGTACTATTTCACCAGGTAGAAAAGTTTACTGATAATAAATTGGGGAGTCATTTTGTGCAATTGTATTTTGAGGAGGCACACAATCTATTTCCCGCAAAGGATGAAGCTTCCGTTGACATTTATCGCAAACTAGCCAAGGAGGGTGCCAAGTATCATATTGGCATGGTCTATTCGACTCAATCTGTAACAACTATCAGCAAAGACTTGTTGGCACAAACTGAAAATTTCTTCATAGCTCACATGTCTTCTCAAGACGAAGTAAATGCGCTTGCGAAAATGAACGTTGCCTATGAGAGTATGAAGGATGACATATTGCGCGCCAAAACACCCGGTTACATTCGTATGTTGACACGGTCACATCGATTTGTTGTTTCCGTACAAGCTCATAAATTTGAGCCGAAGTCTGGCTCAAAGATCTAGCAATCAATAGCTCGTTGAACCACAGGAGATTTCTGTGCCGTATAGCCCCGGAAAGAATCTGCCAGGCGAACGCGCTAGCAAGCTGGGCCACCTTGATGTTTTGAAAAGCCCGTTGGTGCAGCAGCTAGTACATAGCTTTGAGCAACCGTCCGTAGATGATTTGACAAGTAATATTCACTGGCAGCAGCTGCCGATCACTGGTCAGCCACTTGATATAGTATTTGGTGTCGATGGTTCGATTCAAATCATTGTCGATGAGCTGCCGCCGCATAAAGCAATGGCCTTTGTCAAAACTGCGTTGATGCGTATAGATGAAGTGGCCCTAAAGAAAATTGACAAGGACACGCCTCATCCGTTTGCTCTGCGTGATCTGATGGCTGAATCAGCGCTTTATCATGCAACGGTCTTCCCTTTGCGGCATGTAAAGGTGCCAGGGCTATCAGTCTATGATGCGGTACGACAGACGATCTTTGAGTCAGTGAAAGATAATTCTCTCAGTGCAGAGCCGATGGAAACACTCAAGTGGCTGGCTTATGAGAAATGGACGAAGAACGAGAAAAATCTACCGAACTTTCAGTGCCCGCACTGTGACTCCGATCAGGCGACGCTTGCTTTTGATACAGAGCAAGGCTCCTGTCCTAAGTGCGGTTGCAATCTGTTCATAACGGATATGCTTGGCTTCCATTTAGATATGGTAGAGGAGGCTGCATCCGATAGTGTTCCCACCGCATATATGAACATTCACGAGACATTGTTGCTATTTACAGGAATCCGGCATTTCTGGGAAAGCAATCGCGAGGTACTCAAACGCTGTCTGTTTCTAAAAGACGGCCCACTTCAGATTCGCGCGCAGTATTCTAAACTCGTTAATCCAATTCGCCGTTTTTTTATACATGCGTTTGAAGAAGGTATACCTATTTGCGTCCTCGGACAGGAAAAAACGGGTACATTTGTTGACCACTTGGATTTAGTCGGCAAAGATGGTCAAGCCGACAGTATCTTTGTTCCAGATCACGAGTACATCTGTGAGCAGATTCAACATCGCCCTGCATCCGGTGCAGCATATGGTAAAGATACAAACTATGGAGCAAAGGTCTTTCTCCTGATAAATGGCCGTTATCGATTGGTGTTGACCATTCCTGTCAGTATTAGAATGGATCTATTTGTGCAATCTCCAAATCTGAATGATTTGATTGGCCTTGATCGCATACTCGCCACTTTACCTCGGTTGCTTAGCAGT
>PMBQ01000249.1 GCA_003152955.1 Candidatus Bathyarchaeota archaeon | reverse complement strand
AAGGGCTGAAGCCGCACGCCTTCAAATTGGCTAAGCTACTTGAGAAGGAGACAGGCGTCGAAGTCTTCCTCTCAGGCGACCCCTGTTATGGTGCTTGCGATCTAGCGCTTTCACCTAAGAAAGCAGTTGAAGCGGACCTACTAGTTCATGTCGGACATGCGGAAATTCCGGGCGAGTTCCCAGAAGAAGGCGTCCTCTACGTTGAAGCGCGGGCTGATGTGTCGATTGACGAGCCACTCATCCAAGCACTCAACATGCTGGAGAAAGAACATGTGATCGGTCTTGCTTCAAACATTCAACACATCCACCTGATCGAACACGCAAGAAAAATCTTGGAAGAACACGGAAAGGAAGTGCTGATAGGACGCCCTTCGGGCTGGCTGAAGTATCCTGGACAGATCTTAGGATGCGACTATGGAAGCGTGCGAACCATAGCCGATGAGAGCGATGCCATAATCGTCTTGAGCGGCGGAGATTTCCACGCGCTAGGAATTCCCCTTGCAACAGGGAAACGAACCATCGTCGTCGACCCATTCCAAATGGAGGCTAGAGACATGACTGAATCGTGTCAAAGACTACTGCGAAAACGATGGATCAACATCAGTCGGTTCAGAGAAGTCAAGAGGATCGGAATCATTGTTGGTTTGAAAAGCAGTCAGATGAATACTTCCGTCGCACGCCGTATCAAGGACCTCCTAGAACAAAACGGCTATTCAGCGATTCTCCTGTGCGCAACTGAGGTCATACCCGAAACGCTGGAATCTTTCACAGACTTGGACGCATTCGTTGAGATCTCATGCCCACGCATAAGCACTGACGATCAGGAGCGATACCGCAAACCAGTCCTTAACCCCGAGGAAGTCATGATCGCCTTGGGCAAGAAGCGATGGGAGGATTACACAAAGGGTATGACGCTGGAAGAATGGCACTAGACGGGTCTCAGCCTAGACCACACTGATTGCTTCAGCTGGAGATGCTCGAGCTGAAATCAAGAACAATCACGATCCGCAAGCATGACTTAGCAATCAATCTTCAGACTGTGGGATCACATCCGATACCGAAAGTCGCTCTTGAGCAGTACTCGGTTCCAGCAGACTTAGCCGCGGAGGTTCTGTTTCGCGCATGCTATGAATTCGGTGATATCGAAGGCAAAACAGTGATGGATCTTGGAGCTGGGACAGGAAGACTCGCACTAGGCGCCTCCATGCTTGGCGCGGAATATGCAGTTGGGGCAGAACTGGATCGACTGGCTCTTGAAGTTGGAGCGAGGAACTGTAAACGACTAGGGTTGAAAGTGGACTGGGTTCTCGCAGATATTGAGACTCTGCGAGGACCAGTGGACACAGTCGTAATGAATCCGCCATTTGGTACAAGAAGCCCGCACGCAGACATACGATTTCTTCAAACAGCTCTCAGAATTGCCAAGGTGGTCTATAGTATACACAAAACCTCAACGCGGCAGCATCTTGAGCGTTGGTTCGGCGAACGCAACACTAAAGCGAAGGTTATCTTAAGGGCTGACATGGAGATTCCACACCAGTTCTCTTTTCACAGGAAACGCAGGCGTTACGTAGAAGTTGACGTTTTCAGAATAGTGCGATCTTAGCACCGGTCGATACCTGCGCTTATATACTGGGCTGCAATCTAACGTTCAAGAATCGGTGTAATCGCAGGAAAAATGCAGATTACTAAGAATCGTTCGACAGATATTGCGAGCTAGTGATTGTTGATTTCGGTGTTGCTATTTGAGTAAAGTCACACGTGAATTGATGCAACCCGTTCTACCGGGAGATAAGCTAGGAGTAGTCGAAGAGTTCCTCCCCGGTGCGGGAACTTACGAAGAGGAGGGCACGATCTATGCGAACTTCACAGGCACTGCAAAGATTGACCTCAGGAATAAGCGCGTCACAGTATTGCCGACGACGCGGACTCCAGAACTCCCAAAAGAGGGAGCAACAATCTTGGCGTCCGTGACGCATACTCAAGAGAAAATGGCGACAGTAAGCATTTGGAAGATCAATGATAAGCCTATACAGAATCCGTTCACCGCGCTTCTACACATCTCTTCCTCGAGCCCGAGGTACGAAAGGAATATGTCAGACGTTTGCAAAGCCGGTGACATTATCCGTGCGAGAGTTATTGACATGACAAATCGGATCCCCCAATTGACCACCGCAGGACGCGGTTTAGGAGTGGTGAAAGCTTTCTGTTCCAGATGCGGCGCACCACTCGAGTTTACAAATAGAAGACTCGAGTGTGCATCATGCGGGAACATTGAGAGGAGAAGACTCGCTGAAGATTTCGGCAAGGCGGTTTGAAGGTTCAGAATATGGAAGTTAAAGTTCTTTCCAAGAGCAAGAATGAGCTTAAGATCGAAATAGTTGGTGAAGACCACACTTTCTGCAACCTCTTGCAGCACACTCTTCTAGAAGACAAGAACGTCGAGATTGCAGGATATGACCAACCCCATCCACTCATAAGGTCAAGTGTCGTTTATCTGAGAACCAAACGAGAAGTTTCGCCAGAGAAAGTGTTGCTGAACGCATTGGCAAACATCCAGGAACTCAATAAGGAGTTTAACGAGAAATTCGGTAAGGCCATCGGGCCGGCCTAATGAGCCAACCCGATCCAATGCGTCAAATCATGCGTGATAAACAACTAGCGAGTCTGGGAGACGCATACGTAAATTTAGTCTATTCTCTGGCCCTCACCCGATTGAAAGGCTATCCTCAAGGTACGAAGGTGAGTGACCGAATTCTTGCCCAAGCTCTGAGACAATCAGGTTTGCGCGATCGTCTCGGAACAAGGGTGACAAAGAAGGATCTGGCAAACGCCTCCGAATCGGTTCTTGCTGAAGCTTACCTCAAAGATCTTCTCACAATCGAGGAGAGTGTACGATTGATTTGCCAATACTCCGAGAATCCAGCCACTGGCCTCTCTGATCTGCTCAAGTTGGCGGTAGAGAAATTGCGAGGTGCCGAGCTGGCGAACCTCCATTGATTAAGAAAGAGGCAAGAATTCTAGGATTAGCCGCTGCCTCCGGGAGACAGCAGCAGATTCCAGTCATAGGAATCGTTTTCAGAGGAAACCTATGGCTCGACGGCATTTTCACATGCCAGATACGGCCAAAGGAACCTGATTGCGTGTTAGGGGTGGTAAGTGCAATAGTTCAATCAAGGCAGTATTCGCAGATTCATGCAGTCATTCTTCCGAGAGAAGTTCTCGTGCCTGGGGTTCGATTTGATATTTCTGACTTTTCACACAAAATCAATTTGCCTGTGATCTCCATCACTAGAATGGCTCTCTATCGAAAGGAGCCTACTCATCGAAAGCCGATCCTCAAATCGATAACCGATTACTTTGGGTTCAAAATAGCTGGGAGATGGGTACCTGTCAAGGTTTCTGGAATAAGCCGCGAAGAAACCCGTGAGATCTTTGCCGTCGCTTGTGTGGATGGCCAACAGATTCCTGAAGCAGTGAGAGTCGCGAAAATGGTCGCAACGCATGTTGCGGGGCGGCCCCTATCTCACATCGCAAGCAACGCTTAAATGGCACTCTCTGAAATTTGGCTAGTCGGTCGCTATAGAAAGTGCAGTTTTGCCCAAAATGCGGCTTGGCGCTTCTGCCCACAAAGAAACAGAAATCGGTGGTGCTAAGCTGCCCGAAATGTGGCTACGAAACTAAACGGTCAGATCGTGCAGTTCAGATGCTTGAGCAGCACAAAGAGAACGTTGTGGTCATCGGCAAGGAAGAGCAGAAGATCCGCACACTGCCAAAGACGAAAATAGACTGCCCCAAATGTGGACATAAGGAAGCTTTCTATTGGTTGGTTCAAACTCGCGGGGCAGATGAATCGTCTACGCAGTTTTTCCGATGCGCGAGCTGCGGGACAACTTGGCGAGAGCAGTCCTAGACTAGAGGACAGCGCGATCTGCACCGTTCACTTAAAGTACGTAAGCAACTCTCTCTAAAACATCGCCATGTAATTGGTGGTCGAAAATTGTTCAAGGCAAAGATCAGTGACGCCAGGTTGTGGAAGAATCTCCTTGCGGCAGTGTCCACACTCATCGAAGAAGCGGACTTCAACGCTGCACCTGAGGGCATTAAGCTCAGATCTATGGATCCATCCCACGTAGCTATGGTTGATTTTGAATGGGATAAGTCCGCTTTCGAAGAATACACTTGTCTTCAACCCACCAAGATTCGCCTGAATGTTTCTGACATAGTGAAGAAACTGCGCGGTGCTGGCCAAGAGCCATTGGAGATGACTTATGACGAGACCACTCGCAAGCTAAACATGGTTATCAATGGACGATGGAAAACCACTTTCACATTGCCCACGCTCGACCCGGGCGATGAAGAAGTTCCGACCCCCAAAATAGCCTTCAACACAAAGATCAAGATGATAAGTTCAAGCTTCAAGGATATAATTGACCAAATACAAACCGTGAGCGATAACGTGCGGTTTGAAACTACACCAGAGAAGTTCACCGCGGAAGCCGTCACGGAGCTAAGTGGCGCGAAGATAGAACTTGAAAAAGGGAGCGATGTGCTCTTGGAAATGGACGTGAAGGAACCCTGTAAGGCTACCTTCAACTTGAATTATCTCTCGGAAATATCAAAAGCTGGAGCCACGGCTGCGGAACTCGTAACCCTTGAGTTTTCAACGAACATGCCGGTCAAGTTAGAATACGAAATGCCACAACAAGGAAAATTGCTCTATTACTTAGCGCCGAGGATAGAGGCAGAATAGAAGCGCTATCATTGGCAGGCGACATCGTCGCTTCCATCTGTAGGTCGAAAGGCTAAGAAGTATGCAAACGCTTCTAACAAAACTTGACCTTGCCAAGTTTCCCTTCACGAGCGAAGCCTCAGATTACATAAAGTCATTCAATATTGAACCGATCGAGTTAGCGAGACCAGAGCTTAGTCAAATTCTCGAACGCGCTTTGGAACGTATTAAGGAAGGAGTCTTCACCGGGAAGATCACTGCTGAACTGACGCAGGAGGACGTTGACATTCTAGCCTATCCGACTGCTCTCATGTTGATCAGCGCTTTTGAAGACGATAGAACGCGGAGGAGATATGCTCTCGCTGAGGCGAAGAGGGCATATCAATTGTTGAGGGATGAACTCCCAGAGAAACTCCTTCAGATTGCCATGAGATCATTCGCATGGGACGCGAAGCTAGTTGATCGAGATGTGGGGAGTAGCCATTTCGAATTTGCAGTTCGGTTTGAAGACTATGTGCACAATTCGGCGAGAATACGAGATCTGAAGTGGAAACTGGTTAACAGAGTCCTCTCCGAAGGTTACGTATTGCTTCCACGCGAGGACTTCGCTAGATTGCTGGAGGAAGAAGTCCAGGCGAGGGTTCTGGAGAAAACTTCTGTTTCGCATCTAACTCTACCCGCAGAACTCGAACACCAAGTCCAACCGTTACGATCCTTGGTTGAAGCGCGTTCTCGTAAACTGGCCGAAGATGAAATTCCCAGAGCCGCGATGGCCGCAGCAATGCCGCCCTGTATGACTAATTTGCTGAGCCTTCTTCAATCCAGCAAACACATTTCACATATGGGGAGATTCGCCATGGCCGCATTTCTCCTTAACATAGGAACTAATGAAGAAGAGTTGCTGAAAATGTTTAAGTCATTTACAGACTTCGATGACCGAATCGCGCGATATCAAGTGGAACATATAGCTGGAAATCGTGGATCAAGAAGGAAATATACAGCTCCGAACTGCAGCACAATGAGGACCCATGGATTATGTGTCAACCCGAATGAACTCTGTGCGACAATCATCCATCCTCTATCCTACTATCGGAGGAAAGCGAGAATTCTCTTCCAGAGGCGAAGACAAAGCACACGCCCACTCCCGCTAAGAGAAAATCGGGTTGACCAGTGAAATATCCGCTCGTTATTTCGATATTTCTGGTTTTGATCATTCTTTCCTTAGTGAATCCTGTGGAAGCTAATTCGGGGCGCGTAATCGCTACCACTCTCGTTTACCACGATCCCGATCTGGGGACTGCCGCAGTACTGGTTGAGGGATTTGGTGACATTGGTTTGGCAGACGCGAGATCTCTCGGCTATCTTGGAACAGTAACAACAGTCGCAGGGCAAGTAGCTGTCTTGCATACCCAAATGAGAGAGTTGCCAAGCGTTGCGCGCCTGCCGTTCGTTTCAAGAATTGAACGGTCATGGCCACTGCATGTTTATCTAGACAAGAGTGTGCCAGACACAGGTGCAAATACAGTGTGGAATCAGGTTCTCGATTCTTTTGGCAGAAATGTCACGGGCAGTGGAGTGATCATTGGTTTTGTCGACACTGGAATCGACGTTTCTCATCCTGACTTTAGTTTTCCTAATGGAACCACGAAGATTCTCTATTTGTGGGATCAAACAACCGCGGGCCGATCTCCTCCCGCATTCGGGTATGGGTATGAATGCAACTCCCGTGACATCCAAAATGGAGGTTGCCCCGAGAATGATACCTTCGGCCATGGAACACATGTTGCAGGAATTGCTGCTAGTTCGGGTCGGGCAACTGGGAACTATACTGGAATTGCTCCGGGCGCTAGCATAATCTTCGTCAAAAGCGGTCATGGAGTTTGCTCAGGAACTGGTTGGACATTTGACTCGGCTGAGATTCTTGATGGTATCAATTACATAACTTCAAAAGCCAAACAGCTCGGAAAGCTGGCCGTAATCAACCTGAGCCTAGGTGGAAACATCGGGGGACACGATGGTTCCGACCCTTTAGAACTAGCCCTCGATCAATTCGTTGAAGCAGGCACCCCAATTGTGGTAGCCGCTGGCAACCAAGAACAAGACAACGCCCACATTCAAGGACGCCTTGCAACAGGAGGGAATGTTACGGTCGATGTTGAGGTAAGGGACACTACGACCGACCTGGCGATTGACGTTTGGTACGCTCCTCAAGGTGACATTGACGCTACATTAACAGCTCCAAACGGAAGCACCACCACTGTGCGAGCATCAACAACGGACACGTCTGCTCGCTCCGGCAATGTCACAACGCTAAGTAGATCATCTGACCTTGGGAAGGAGTTATACTTCGAAGTGAACTCGAATAATTCACTGCCAACGCGTGGTTGGAGCATAACTCTGAGAGCCCGACATTCAGAATCAGAGGGAATCTGGGACGCGTGGGTGGATACTGCTTCATGCGCTTCGCCAGGAGCCTCTTTCCTGCCAGGAAATGGTTACAGTATCGATCGAAACGATACAATAGGAATACCAGGTACGGCGCACTTCGTTGTAACTGTAGGCGCATACGTGACCAAGACATCTTGGAAAGGATTGAACGGCCAAGTCTTCGGGTCCAACTCCACGAGCGTTGGCGAAATCGCATCCTACAGCTCTTGGGGTCCGACACGAGATGGGCGCATAAAACCTGACCTGACCGCTCCCGGAGCGCTGATTGCGTCAGCGAGGTCAAAGGCTATTGCAGAAAGACCGAGCGACCCCGATCGGTTCCACAGAATGCTAGCAGGCACAAGTATGGCCGCTCCACACGTCTCGGGGGTAATCGCATTAATGCTCCAACATGCACCAAACCTTCAAACAGTTAGGATCCCTCAGATTCTCAGAGATACAGCTCGTCAGGATCCTGAAACAGGTCTTCTGGTAAGCGGATCGCCATCCTGGGGATTCGGAAAAGTAGATGCTCGGTCGGCCACTGGCCTCACCCGAGTGACCTTGATTGTCAACGGCCTGCCACGTGGCGTCGAACTACCCGTTCATGTTGATGGCAAGGAATTGGAGGCTGCAAGCGATTCTTGGCTCTACCTGTACTTTCCTCCATGGACAACTCACACCATGGCCACAGCAGGATCCGTCACGATAAATGAAAGAACACAATATGAGCTGGCAAATGCGGAACTCATAGTGGGAATGAGAACGGTTGAAATGCCGAATTACGGTAGGGAGAGAGCAATGGAGTATGGGAACCTCAACGAGACCTCGTTTCTCATTCTGAACTACGAGCCTGCTTCAGCCCCGAATCCCCTCATTCTTGTCTTACGTTCGATTGTAATTTTGGCTCTCGCGATTGCGTTTTTTTCACTTGCGATTGGCCTTTATCTTGTCCGTAGGGGAAGACGGGATTATTCGACTCGGGCTCTAAATTAGCAGTTTGTGCTCCTATTTCCTTCTAAGCAGAACATTCGACTCTCGAACTTGCACCTCGAACGCATCCTCGTCTTCTATTGGGGAGAGCTTACGACCCTTCCCATAGTGATGTCAAACTGTCTCCATGCAAAGGATAGTTAACCACGGTCCCTTCGAGTTCCGCCTCCGCAAGCGGAGCGCCCCCTATGAGTGCAGCAGTCTGAGATTGCGTATATTTTCACTCCAACGTTAGCCACACCGTCTTCTCCAGCAACCTTGACTTTTCTGAGCTTCCACTCAGGGAAGTCATCTCTCCTGCCGACGGCGATAAACTCGTCACATCTTTAACCCAGTCAAAATCCTCTGCGGCGGACATGGTCAGAAATTCCGCACCTCTATTCAAACATATATTTGCGGCTGGGTATTCGAACACGCACTTGAGATGCAATAGTTTCCAACCTAGGAATGGAAAGTGAATCCGCTGTCGAAAACTGATTCGGTCAAGCGTCTCGATTTCCTGCAAGGCAGATTCCTAGACTATTACAAGAACAACCTCGATTCCATCAATCCCCCGCCTGCTATGACGGAACGAGAATACGGATTTCTTCTCTT
>PMBQ01000350.1:1383-3781 GCA_003152955.1 Candidatus Bathyarchaeota archaeon | reverse complement strand
AGCGGGTGGCCCCACGACGAGCACCAGAATGGACGCTCTCACTCCACCAATTCTGGAGAAGTACCAGACAAGAATTATCATCGGAAAGGGTGGCCTTGGTGAGATTGGCAAGAAAGGTCTGGCAAACTATGGAGCAGTCTACTCGGAATTTACCGGCGGCGCCTCAGCTCTAGCAGTCTCAAAAATCGTTCGAGTCAAGAAGAGACTGCACGAAGACTTGGGCCCAACAGAGCTCGTTTGGATTTGGGAAGTGAAAGAGTTCGGACCGCTACTCGTCACCCAGGATCACCAAGGGAACGATCTGAAGAAGGTAGTGACGACAGAAGCTACATCAAGACTCGATGCTGTCGTAAAGAAATACTCCTGAAAATGTGACCTGTACCTTGGGTTCCTGATTTCCAGTGAAACTATCCCAGCACTTTAGATGACATCAAATGCTGTCTTGCTGCTCAAGGTCTGTGAATGTGAACCCGTCTCTCGTTACCGTTTCGCCAACTTTCACGGAAATGGGTTGATTGAAGATAGGTCCGTCGTAAACAAAGGTGTGAAATTCACCGTTTTCCCCGCACGGGTCGACGCCCGTAGGTATGTTCCTCAGAAAAGTTTCGTCGAACAAATGCCCTGCGAATTTCGGCTCCAATCTCTTCGGATCCACACAGGTGACCACGGCTCGAAATCCAACTTTCAACATCTCCCTCGCCAGCTCCGCTGTATCTTCCCCCCACAGCGGGAAGACGGGTGTCATGTCTATCTGGGAGAGCTTCTGCTCGCGATAGTTACGAATATCCTCCAAAAAGAGATCACCAAAGATTACATGTCTCACGCCCTTCGTCTTCCAACCTGACAGAAAATTCGCCATTCTTTCCTCGTAGACTTGGTTCGAGCACGGGTACGGTATCACTACCTTCTCAATTGGATAGCCCACGGATTGCGCCTGGGCATCCAGCAACTCCTCCCTGACACCATGCATTGAGATTCTGTGGAATCGATCGGTGATTGTTGTGAGTAAGCAAACAATCTCGAAGTCCTTGCTTCTGAGGATGCGATGTAGTGCCATCGCGCTATCCTTCCCGGAAGACCATGATAAAATCGCTTTGAACATTCTCCTATCCCCGGTCCTGCGTCACCCTCAAAGCAAAATTAGTGGTTGTCAACCACGCAGGAAATTAGACACGCCATTTCAGATAGTTAACGTCTTCTTTGAAGCTGGGAGTTCAGTTGCTCAGAGTGATAATGCACATCGACATGGACGCCTTCTATTCATCTGTTGAGCAGCGTGAGAATCCCGAGATCAAAGGCAAGCCCGTCATAGTAGGAGCCGGTCCGAAGGAGGGAAAGGGGCGAGGGGTAGTTGCAGGTTGTTCCTACGAGGCACGAAAGTTTGGTGTACATTCTGCTCAACCCATCTCACAAGCATACAGACTATGCCCCGATGGAGTCTATTTACAGCCCAACTACAAGCTCTATGACGAAGCCTCCGAGCAAATAATGCAGATTCTAAGACCCTACGCAGCGAAGTTTGAGCAAATCAGCATAGACGAAGCTTTCATGGATCTGACCGGAAAAGTGGCAAATTACGATGAAGCCGAAATTCTATCGTCCAAGATCAAGCAAGAGGTGAACGGAAAAACCAAGCTAACCTGCTCGGTCGGGATTGCACCAAACAAGTCGGTGGCCAAAATAGCTTCGGATTTTGGGAAGCCAGACGGTTTGATGGTCGTTCTCCCGGAGAAGGTTCAAGAATTCCTTGCTCCGCTGCTCGTGAACAAGATCAGCGGAATCGGAAAGAAGACCACCGAAGTGCTAAGGGGGATGGGTGTCAATTCCATCGGAGATTTGGCTTCAAGTCATCCCAGCAAGCTTACTGATATCTTCGGGAAATATGGAACTAGAATTTGGCAAATAGCAAATGGCATTGACGAGGAAGAAGTAATCACCACCTACTCTATCAAATCCATTAGCTCCGAAACAACATTCGACGAAGATGTTGCCGACATGGAGAGACTATTGGAGGCTTTCCGATCTCTGATCGATGGCGTTCACGCTCGTGTGCTTTCGCAGAACATGCTCTTCCGCACAGTTGGAATCAAAGTGCGTCTGGAAGACTTTACAACCTTCACTCGCATGAGGACTCACATTAGGCATACAAATGAAAAAGCCGTGATGGAGGAATTCATCAGAGCTCTATTCGGCGAGTTTGAAGGCTCTCGTAAGAAGATTCGTCTAATCGGTGTGCGCGTGTCCAATCTGAGGGCAGCTGACGCAGCCCAGGAGAGTATTCTTAGTTATGCAGACAGCAAGACTTGAGGCGTCAATCCAGACTGGTATCGACTAGCTCCTCAGTTCTGTGGCCAGTTCACGTGCATAGGATTGAACGATCTGAGGCCCAAAATCGAAT
>PMBQ01000350.1:0-1357 GCA_003152955.1 Candidatus Bathyarchaeota archaeon | reverse complement strand
ATGCCGTACTCGATATAGTAAAACGGAGCAGTAAACAAATGACCCTGTCGTTGCCAGTATGAACGTTGGATTCTATCATAATTATCCCAGCTTTCAGCTCCTCCGAATCTCGTGCGGAGTTTCATCCAGAATCCTTCACGTTCTTCAGTAGTGTGGTCTGGATTGGTATAGATCCAATGCTGAAAGGCGTCTATCGTCGCAATCCACGCGAGTAGTCTAATAATTGATTCAAGGTGCTCATGCTTCGAGCGGGTTGCGTCTTCATGATCGTAGAATGTTCCTTCGATATGCTCTCCACCAAGAAGTTCCATGCTCATCGATGCGACTTCTGCAAATTCTACGGGAGCGCTTTCTCCACGATAGTGAAAGTGCGGTGCCAGATTTCGCGCAGCAAAAGTGTGGAACGCGTGCCCTGATTCGTGTAGAATCGTACGCATGTCGTCGTCGCGACCAACCAGGTTGAGGAAGATGAATGGCAACCGAACCTCGGGCAACTCTACACAGTACCCTCCAGGTGCCTTTCCACGCCTGCTTTCGGGATCGATTAAACCTAAATCCACCATAACGCGGAAATCCTCAACGAAGCTCGAATCTAACTGGCCATATGCACTGTTGCACCTCTGCATGAGTTCCATCATACTGTTGAACGGTTTCAAGGGAGGTTTCCCGGTTTGGTCGACGTTCAAGTCCCACGGTCGCAGGGGTTCAACTTGCAGACTTTTGCCTCGCTCTCGATCCAACAAGCGGATTAGCGGAACGATGTGTTGCTCAACAGCATCATGGAACTGAACACAACCCTGAGGAGTATACTCAAACCTTTCACGTCTTCGGAACGCATAATCCCGGTAGTTCTCGAAGCCTGAATTTTTCGCGATTTTCTGACGGAGCGCCAGCAGGTCGGAGTAGAGTTGGTCCATTGTTTCTCTATCTTTGAGTCGGCGGTTTTCAGCCAGAGACCAAGTTTCATGGCGAATCTCGCGATTCACGTTCTCCATGTACTGCGCCATCTGTTGCAGTGTTCTCTCTTTGCCGTCATAGAAGACAGTTCGAGCAGCTGCGATCTTCTCATATTTTTGCGCCAGCTTTGCCTCTTCCTTCTCCAACTCAACATTCTCGGGCCGAAACAGTGCAACATTGTTCTGTATCCGTCGGCTCAAGACGTAATAGCGATCAGGTAGCTGTTTGCTGGCCGGAGTCTCCAGGAATTTCCGGTCCAGATTGAAGATCAGTGGCTTTGCCTTTGGTTCGATTTCCTCGACAAAGTGCAAGTACGCTTTTTCTCGCTCGGGATCGTCGGTTTGGCATGTCATTCGGGCATAGCGGAGTGCAAATGTCTCGTAGAGTGCCGAGTAGAATT
>PMBQ01000017.1 GCA_003152955.1 Candidatus Bathyarchaeota archaeon | reverse complement strand
CTTAGGCGAAAGAGGACCAGGTCGACGCCAACGCAAGAGCGGGATACTGAAGTCGCCGCGCCAAAGTTCTGTGAGAGTTGCGGCGAACCAGTCGAGGAGGACTGGACACACTGTGTTCACTGCGGAAAGACGTTACGCTCTTCGGAAACCGTCCAAGGCTGAGAGTGCCAAGTCTCCTACTTCGGGTAGGAAGTGGTCGGCAACTACCACGAGGAAGGCTACGGAGAAGACGCCAAGTATTAGTCCAGTGGGATAGTGTGCGAGGGACCAAGGTAGAGTTCCGCTGTAGAGTAGCCAAATCTCAAACGCTATCCGAGTAACGTTCGCGAAGTAGACCCCTATCGCGACGACCCCA
Organism: Candidatus Bathyarchaeota archaeon; assembly: GCA_003152955.1. The sequence continues at coordinate 5,299 of PMBQ01000017.1, read as the reverse complement.
AATGCCAGAATCCTTTTCTTGACAGCAGCTTTGGGAAGGGCTACAAGAATCCCTAGGAATATTGTAATCACTTGGACGCCAGTGCACATTCGCTCTACTTCGAATTGATTCAGGAATACTGCGTTCCCCTGAGTCCATACAGTGGCTTTGATGCCGATAAGCTCCATCAGTAAGGCGGAGTGCTCCGCTGTGATTTTCTCAAGAAAGAAATAATTCGGCACGTAATACAGGACTATGGCGATGGTTGAGGCTATTCCAGCAAAACGCGCGAGCAGGTAGACTTGGTGTCGGCGTTCACTGTGTTGGTCATCCATGGGTATTGAGTGCAGGCCGGGGCATTATCAATGTTGCTAGCATGAGGAGATGCCCATGCGTCTCTGAAGTTTGTCTTGGCTCATACGTGAATTGGGTGAGATGCGCAATTACAAAACAAACTAACCCTAGCAAAACCATGGGAATTTGCAGAAACTAGGCAGAAGATTCTCGGCTTGGCTAGCGTTTGTGCTTGGTGTTTTTCCTTGTGAGCAGTGTCGTTGCGAGGGCAATGGCGATTATCAAGGCGACGCCCTGCGTGGGGAATTCGGGAATCGGGACGTGCGATTGTTCCAAGTAGAAACTGGCTGACGAGGATGAGCCATCAGACACCGACACCATCGAGCTATAGGCCTTGTATCCGGGCGGTGAAACTGTCAGATTGTAAGTTCCGGTGGGCACAAACATCTCAAAAATCCCGTTGGCACCTGTAGAGACCGTGAAAGGAAGGTAATTGGGATTTGTTGCGGTTACTTGGACCCATTCAAGAGGAATAAGCTTGTCATCCCAAGTGAAGCCATAAACCGTACCGAAGATTAGGCCACCGCTCTGCGGGGATAGTGCTGAAGTGGCGGGCGCTCTGAGAATGAAGATAGCTAGTAAGATTCCCAGTGCCACCGCGTAAGACGCCAGCCTCATATTAACTCACGTCATGATGAGCCCAAGAAGAGCAATAAAGTTTTTCATGTATTCCACAACGTTTTCTCAATTTCGTATGGATTCCGACAAATCCGCATGGGATTATGCGCTTGCGCGTCAAAAGGTCCTGAGCGGAAAGTTTGCTTCATGCCAAATGACGCCTGGCCTAAGTGAACATGAATGGTGCAATCGATACGACTCCTCCACTTCCAGAATTTAACAACCACCGTGGGGAACGTACATCTCTGAACAGAGTGCAGCCAACACAATGAAGGCGGCAGCTCTGTGACCCAAACCAATAGGAAGACCACGGCGATCGCTCTCCTACTCTTGACGATCGCGCTAATCGCGGTCCTTGGAACTGGAGCTGCATACGCTCGACCAATTAGTGCACCCTTCTTATCCTCTGAATCTGCAGTCCATCAAGTTCCAGATTTCTCCGCCAAGGGCGATGGCAACGGTTACTCTTTGAACATCTCAACCAAAGGCGGCTACCTTTCAAATGACAGTTCCAGGATAACTCTGACGCCTTGGAGTTATGTGACGACAAACTGGGCAAGTGGAACCGTCAACATCATTTTCTTGGCGAATGTGACACAGAACGACTTTTACATTGCCTTCCTCTACTTGACTAACTCCTCGAGCCAAATCACACTTAGGATTTTCGAATATCAGGGTGGAAGCTACCGCACAATAGTCGTAGAAGGCACCCAACAGATCTCTAACAAGTTAGTGAACACCAGTCCGGTAATCATACCAACGCCACACTTTGACGTCAAATCTCAGGCTCCCAATAGCTTCACAGTATTCGGGCGTGAGATACTTGTGGATGGGAATTATGGTACAGTTCTAAATGGTTCGATTACCTTGAAAGTAGCCTCTCTCCAGAATCAAGTTTTTGATGGCCCCAGCGACTACAACGAACTCTGGTCACTTCTATCGGACAATTTCGGAAATTACTACTTCGCCATCCTCTACATGCAGAACAACGATACACATCGCACGATTCTTGAACATCAACTAAGGCTCAATGACTTCCGAACTCCCGGAGGTAGGACCTTTGATGCGCAATGGGTCAACGGTCATTTCACATCCACTCTACAGATCAGACTTCCAACATCCAGCTCAATCGTCAAAGTCGATGGTTTTCCATTCCAAGCTAACAACAATGGCGTACTTTCAGTGGGGGTTCCAGGGAATTGGGCAACCGTCGAAGTGCCAAATGAGACGTCGTCGGCAAATGGCATGAGAATGCGTTTTTCGTCGTGGGACAATTATGGCACGGCAAATCCACTCAACGTGAGCGTGAATTCACTAACTCAACTCGTGGCAAACTACCGTGTGGAATACTTGTTGACGATTGAGAGCAAGTACTCGCTTGCCAAAGGGGCAGGTTGGTATCCTGAGGGAACCAACGCAACCTTCAGCGTTTCGCGTATTTTGAGTTTGGAAAATGGCACTCGCCGGTTTTTCCTAGGTTTTGGTGGGGATTACAATTCCACTTCAAGCACAGGATACGTCGTTATGAGCTCAGCGAAACGCGTAAGCACTAATTGGAAAACGCAGTACGATGTTAGGCTCCAATTATCCGGCGTACCCACAAATTCTACTGTTGCGGTTAACGTGAACGGGAAACTGCAGACAGTGAATGGATCCAAGGCAGCTGAACTTTGGGCGGACAATAATGCTCAACTAGACGTCGAAGTACCCACGACACAGATTCAGGCAGCATCCGTTAACTACAATTTCAAAGGACTTCAAGTTGACGGTCAAGTCTCGACTTCCATTGTTAAAATCACGAAACCCATCATGATAACTGTTGTTTTCTCGGACCAACCGAAAGCTCCGTCGTCAATCAACTTTGACGTGACCCCGGTTTCTGCTATCTCTGGAGATCCGGTGACCATATCTGAATCGTTATCGGTGGGTAACAATTCTTCAACTGTACATTTGTCATTCAGTATGGACAGCGAGAATTGGCAACCTATTGCGAACGTCTCTACAAGGCAGGGAGGGCTATTCTCTTACATTTGGACTCCCGACGCTCCAGGCTCCTATGTTGTAAGAGCGTACTGGCAAAGTGACACACGACATGTTTCATCATTAGATACGGTGCCCGTGAAGGTACAAACCGATGTCCCTGCAGATCTCGGTGGATCAGGTAACTTGCCGAACCTATCCCAAGAATTCTCGAAGGTGGCAAATGGTTGGCCATACGCTTCTTTACCAATCGCGCTGGCTCGGTCATTCGTGACGCTCGGAGTAGTACTTGCCACTTTGCTGGTTCCAGGAGGCTCACCAGTGGTCGGCTATTTCATGGGAAGTCTCCTGCTTGGCTTCGTGTTCGTCTTCCCAACAAGCGCGATAATATTCGCATACCGCGCATCGAAGAATCGGCGATCACCAAGTGTTGTCTGGCTTATTCCACTGTTTACCCTATGAATCGCAGCGCTCGCTGTTCTGATCGCGAGCGGGTTATTTCTAACGGTTCCCCAGGCGCTACTTGCAGCTTCAACAATTCCCTTGGGAGCAAGCAACGCGCTGCTCGTGCCGCTGGGGATAAGCGTGCTTAACTCCAGGGCGGTCGTGAAGTAGAACGTTTAGCCAGCTCACCGCGTACTCTTCAATTGCTCACGAGATCATCGAGTTCTAGTGCCACCGGGGGACAAGTATCACTTGACAATTTCGTATTCAAGTTGACTCGTAGACAGTCAAACGCAGGAGCATTGATCTCGGAACTAACCGAGGCCGATCGAGAGAACAGGAGCAACTGTACCCGGCGAATCTATGGCTGTGTCCCAGCCGCGCTTACTTTTTGATTGGCTTGGTCCTTGAAAAGAAAACTATGCCCTTGCCTGATTCAATGTGAAATCCAACCCACTTGTCGACGTAGGGTTTGCCGCGCAGCTTCTTTATTCGCAATCTTCTACTCTGGCCCCGCCGAAATTCTTGGAGTTGCATTTCTATTACGCAGTCCNNGACCTCCTCAATCTTGGTTAGATCAGATTTCTCGATGCCTGTGCCTGACGCAACGCATAGTTTGCCGTTGTTGGATTTTACCTTGACCGCGATAGAGTTGAGGAAATTCAGCACATAGTTGACTCGAAGGTCAGCCAACAGTGGACTGATGGAATCGAAGTACACGTCCGTTCCAGGGCCTGTTTCAGAAAGACATTTCGAGATTACCAATCCCAGACCCGTGAGGTCAGTGTGTGAAGACACTCCAAACTTTTCTTCAGAGGTAGCACCGCCAATCGCCGAATATGCGTCCACGAATACAATTCGCGCATTTTCAAATCCATCATTCATTCCGATACTTGTCATGCCTTCACGAACCTTGCGAGGGGATTCAGTGTTTGTGATGTAGACGCTTTGACCTAGGGTTGAGTGATCAATTGCCAGAGTTTCCAGGAGAACGCTCTTGCCTGCACCCGAGTTACCGGTCACCAGCGCGAAACAAGTCTGAGGTAGTCCCCCAGAGGTTATCTGGTTGAAGTAACCGAAGCTTTGGGAATATGTCTTTCTTCTCCTTCTTTCGAGCACTGTCACCGCTACGGTTCCGGTTACCAGTGCTAACGCCAGGAATTCAGGTTGGTGCGGAACTGGGAGGTTGATGTTTGAAGTGTCACTGGCATTTACGTTTAAAGTCATGTTGAATTGACTGAATAGGTACTGGACACTTAGGGTGTAGTTGTTCATAGGTAGACCGGAGAAGGATACCGTGCCATCGTATGCACTGATGGTTTGGGTTAGCATTTTGCTGTTCTTGAGCAACTTGGCTGTTGCCCCCGGTAGGGGAATTCCGCCCATAGTTAGGCGCAGAGTCTTGTCAAACACAGGGACCCTCACGACGCTTGTGGTTCTTCCTACGACTTTCAGTGCAGATGACGATTGCACCCCTGACCAACTCACTGTAAGATTCAATGCCCCAACTATTCCAGTATCGGGCAATTCGAACGCGACCCACCCAGTGGAATTTGTAACACCACTCCAAGCCCGAGACTGTTGGCTGACGATGCTTACCGTGGCATTCGTCAGAGCTTTTCCAGAAGAATCCACGACGTTTACTTTGACTTGATAGAATGGAGCCACCAAGATAGTGCTAATGAAATCATAACTGCCACCGGACTTATCATTGATTTCAAGATTCACCTGCCATGATCCAGCGCCGAGCGTGGTATCAAACGAGTAATTGTTGGTATATTGCGAGATGGATTGCTGCGCCAGTTGAATTCTTGAAGAAGTTCCGTTTGGTGCATTGATAATCGCTATGGCGTTGTTCAATCTGTAGATTCCTATTGGGTCTGTTACGTTTGCCCTGAAGTGTACCTGAACCATGCCGGTGGGA
>PMBQ01000285.1 GCA_003152955.1 Candidatus Bathyarchaeota archaeon | reverse complement strand
TTCGCCTGCAACGGAAACGCCATATCTCGGCGGATCCTTGTCGCTCTGAATTTCATCGGCTGTCGTCCGAGCTGGTGTTTCCGACGTGGGTGGTCCTGTTGGGCGGAAGATTTCCAGAAGCTCTCGTTTCCTCTTGATAAACTTGGTTGAATTGGTCATAAGGTTTCGGGGACCATCGATTTTTTGACAGGGAGAAGCTCCTGGTTGCGATCTGAACCTGAAACCCCTCCCGCAACTTCAACAAGGTTGCAATAGTCCGCCTCGACGACGTCTAATTACCGGCTCTCCGTCCTTCTGGGAGTTTCCGATATGGAGGCCGTTGGTGAGCGCGGCCAGCATTACCACACCCCGCGGAATATACTGCATGCAATTTGCATCTTCGATTGGCTTTTTGACGACCGATACAGGTTCCTGCTTTATGACACATAGGAAAAACTTGTACCAGTCCATGCTGGCCATAAAATGATCGAATTGATTACAAAATTCTACTGTTTCTGCATCCGTTCGCCATTCTCCAAGCTCTAGAACACGTCCCTCAGGTGTAAGTCTATCGAATTGGTCGATTCTATTATTGAATTCGCCCCTTGTCGGACTCGGCACGCAAGTGTCGGCGTGAAGTCCTGAAGGGCAAATTGCGTGTCCGTTGAATCGGATTAAGTTGATATTACCAAAACGGAAAACCTCCCAGGTTCGTATGTTACTGGCTGCCAGGCCACGAGTAACACAAAACAAGCGAGGTTTCGATGCTCTACTCAGGGATCGATAAGCACAAAGANNTGTTTCATCGTGACAGTCAACGACCAGGGCACCGTCGTGAAAGAGGCGAGAGTGAGGAACTCGGAGGCGCTCCTTGCCGAGTACTTCCGCTCTTTCTCTCGCCAGAGAATACCGTGAAGTTCGGCCTCAATGCAGTGCACCACACCTTCACGCCGGGGATTGCTGTCCCCGGGCCGCTCGCGGATGCGGGCTTCGTGACCTCCATTCCGCCTCGGACCGCCCTGGAAGGCGCGGCCTACCTCTCCCAAGAAACAGACATCGCGGAAGGTCTCAAGGTAAATTACGGCGTAAGGCTCTCGTTCTACGATCTGGTTGCGCCGGAAGGCGATCTGCGCAAGACCTACACGAGTCTCGAGCCGCGATTGGCGGTGATGCATCTCCGTGCGTCTCATGGACTTCAACCCTATACGGAATGACTTCACAATGCCAAGGTTGAGAGCTTTCTCTTCAATTCCACATCAAAATCAGAAACAATTTGTTCACGTCGGAGGTTTTTCCAGGCGTATTTCCGAGCATTCTTGCCATAAAGAACGGTTTGCACCGGATGATCAATGAAAAAAACAATCTCACGAGCCAGAGATTCCGGATTCCTGGTTGGAACACTTCGACCGGCGTTCGCTTCTGCAATAAGTCTGCCCAATAGCGGGTGATCTTCAATGGCAAGAATCGGCTTTCCGGCCATCAAGTATTCACAGGCCTTGGTATCAAGATAGTCATGAATCCACATGCTCCTGTAACCACATGGAGCTAGACAAAGATCGGCCGCCTGCAGGTAGGAATAAACTTCTCGCGGCGCGACCGCTCCGACCAGAAATACATTATCTAATTTCCACTCGACAACCATCTCGGCAACGCGAGAAGCATCTGGTCCGGTTCCAATTAAAACTAATCGAAAGGACTTCCTGTTTTGCTTCAAGATTCGAGCTGCCCTGACAAGATTCGGAACATCGTAATGACTGCTGAATGAACCCGCATAAAAGGCGACGAACCTATTCTTCAACTGTAAAGCTTCCTGGAATTTTTCTGGATCTGCGGCATCGATATATTCCGACTCAGTCCCATGGAACAATTTCAGGATTCGCCTCTCAGAAATGCCCATGTCCATAAGACGAGGAATCATCCAGTTCCCGCATACGGCAACTAAATCTATGTGGTTGAGTATCCACCGAAAATAAGCCTCCACCGCACGAAAGAGCAGACTGGAAGGCGATTTCCCCAAAGCGATCAGGCTGTCAGAATAAATATCGCGAAGCTCCAAAACAATTCGACTTCCCTTGAGACGGCCGATCAACAATGCCGCGCCATCGGTCAACGGATTGGGAACGCTCGCAATAACCAGGTCATGTCGAGACAACAAAAGCCCTGCAAAGACTGCACTTAGAGCGAAGGTAGCATAGCTGATTGTCCGGCGAAAGATCCCCCGGTTCGCTGCCGGAAGAGACCAAAGCCGTAAAACAATCAACCCTTCCATAAGCTCCGTCAAAACAAGACGATTGCGATATCCCTCCTGAACCCGGCCATTAGGATAGTAAGGCATCGTAGTCAAGATGGTAACCTGATGCCCAAGCCGCTGGAGCAATACTGCTTGTCGAAGGGGCCTGCTAGTAGCCCCCGGCTCAGGGGGAAAGGTCTGGGTCAAATAGAGAATTTTCAAAGGCTTTTGCCTCAATGCTTGCTTGAGAGCCCCGTCCCGCAAGTCTGCAGGACAATTGGGGATGAATGATTGCTTTTTCAGGCAGAATCTCCAGAAATCATGCTCGAGGACTTATTCTATTTCCTTCCGCTTGAAAGTTGCACACTTTTTCGCCGTTCATTCGCGATGGGTGTCATACCTTCAATTCATGCCTTGCCATGTAGAGCGAGTCTGTTAGCCGAGAGGTTTCTTTTTTCCCCTTGCTGGACACACCCACAGGATGATTATCTTTCGAGACCTGCTGAGTTCTCGCATCCACCAATTTATCCCTTATGCGCTGTCATGATCGTTATACCAATTACTTTCGGTCTTTCGGTATCTCCATAGTTCCAACAGTAGCCTAAAACCTCTCCCTGCAAAAGGGCTGTTCTTTAGAAAGTACTGTAACCACCTATGAACATAGACTCTTGCACGTTCTCGCTTGGATTGGAGTAGTATTGGAGCGTAGTAACAGTATTGACATAGCTGATAATGCGGCAGTGCGCGAAGTTGACTAATCCAGCTACCTGGACTGACAGCCTCAATTTCGAGGAAAACGTTTCGTACACTATACTCTCTTTCAATGCCTTCTGCCAAGCAACAGCTGTAGATGCGCTTATCGACAAACCTTACGACCTTGCCAGTGCATCGTTTGTGTACCCACCTTGCTTGCTCAACACTGACTGGTGTTGTGATATTCGGGTCCAGGAACGCGGGTGATTTTTCGACAAAGACATTCTCTTCGGAGACCACTCGTTCAATGATAGCCCGGTTGAACTCTCCATAAGCTGTGATATGTATCCTGGCAAAGAGCGAACGAAAACTGTCTGGAAAATCAAGTAACTTCTTTCCGTTTGTCACCAAAACCAAGCGAGTATTTGGGAAGTCGTATTTAAGTCTCATTGCCAACCGTTCGATATTCGGGTGCATTAGTGGTTCGCCACCTATGACTTCAATCTCACTAATCTGATGTCCTCTTAGCAGACCCACAATTCTTTCGTAGTCCAGAAAACCTAGTCCTCTGTAGCTGCTGCTAAGAATTCTATGACTACATTTTAGACAATACTTGTCACACAAATGGGTGACTGAGATGCTAATGTTTTCGTAAGGTGCGAAAAACCTTAAGAGATTTGCCAAGATATTATCTCACGTGTGATCATGCGCGGGTTGACAGAAGGCCTGTCGTTCCAACGAACCAAGGCCCGGAGAGGCTCTCCAGATCTGGAGTTCGAGAGAAGAGACCGAATCCTCGAACTTTGCCACATTCCCCGAATTAATAGGACATATCATACGCAATATTTACAGACATTCGGCAACGTGTTTGCCCGACAAAAATGAATCCTCCATCGACAAATATTCCCAGCTACCATATCTTCCGACCGTGAATATTCTCTTGTCCGATAAGAGCTTAATGGCGTGTTTAACTTTGTCTCTTTCGCTTGTGGCTACGCAAGTATAAGCGGGCCTTATTAGAACACTTTCAGAGAAACAAATGAGCTCCATTCTTAGAAGGTTTCGTCTTTGCAGATATTGAGTTCCTGCCTCCGCTATTTGATAGGCATTCAGCAAATTGTCTTTCTTAGGGGTGTATTCAATTGATAGACTAGTGTAACCTTGAGGGCATGTCTTAGCATTTACATTGGAGGGGAAGCCTATCCGATGAAAGGGCTGCTCTTCATCAGGAACGTATAGCCAATGATAAGGATGGGTCAAGCATCCCTTTATGCCCACGCGGATATTTAGCAGGGAAGTACCTTGTAGTATAGGCTTGTTACGAATTTCAGCGATTCTTTCCAAGATCTTATTCAGAGGCACAGAACTTATCAGAACATCGTAGAAATATGCTTCTCCGTTTCTATCGACGCATTTCTTTTGGTTTGCATCAATCTTTACGATCTCTGTTGCACACCGTAGATGACTACTCAATGGCTGAATTAGTTTTTGTACGAGATCATCAACCCGTCCTGTCTTAGGGATATAGACCTTGTGATTGTATCCTCTGAAACTCACATCCCCTTTGCAGCCTTCTATTACCAAATCTGAATCTATCGGAAGAGCATATTTTCCTAGGCTATCATAAGGCAAGGTGCTTGTGCTGCAAGCCCATAGTTTAGTGTTGTACGGATTCAAGAAGAGTTCGAACAAGGTCTTTCCCCACGCATCTTTAAGACAATGATGGAGCGATGTTTTGTTAATACACTTGTTTCGTTTAGCTGACACAATTTCCGCTCGTACATTTTCCCTGATTCTGGAATCCACAGCCCAAAGATTGTATTGTAGTGGATAGGGGACTATGTTGTCCTCAATCAGCACTCCCGACTTTGTCTCAATACTATCAAACGGGATCGTATTGGCCACCAAATCATCAAAGGCTTCTTTTGTTTTGATATGCAGATAATGTCCGGCACGATCAAACAAGAAATCATGAATCAGGTCCGTGTTCACGAGACCTCCGGGCAGATTGTCCTTCTCTAGAATGACAAAGTCAACCCGTCTCTTTTTCAGAGCTAGGGCAGCTCCGATTCCCGCCATCCCGCATCCGACAATAACTACTCTCATTGGTTCAATTGATCATCGGTTAATGGTTGCAGTCATTACGTCAACATCCGGAGTTGTCTTCGGATTGTGCGTAGACTCTTTTCCTCACTATTGAGGTGTACAAAACAAGGGGGCGCATCCGTACTTTGATGTGCCTCGTTTGAAAGACTGCAATCTTCACTTGAAGTCAGAACTATTGTCTTGGCGTTGACGGAACACTACAATACCTTCAGGACGCTTTTGCATTGTGCCTGTAATGGGTGAGAGTATTGTATGGGCCCCGATCAATGTAGTGGATATTAAGGAACAATGTTGGGGTTGGTCTTCATATTCCATCGGTGAAGTGTAGCGCAGTCGCCGAACGAGCCAGCGGTCGTCAAAGCGCACATTGATCTCGGCGATCACAGTCCGCACCTTCTCCGGAGTCTTGCCATGGAGGCTGGCACGCTGGCAGTAAGCCACCTCGCGCCCACGGCTTCCGTCGTCATTGCCCACTCGCAGCTCAGGTTGTCGATCGACTCGGCCTTGATGAGGAGCAGCACCGCATCCATTTCTTCTATGCGCTTCAACGACTCTTAACTCCGTCCATCAACTACAGCTTCAGGTTGGTGAAAAAGAACGAAAAAGAATTGACGGAAAGAACTAATCACCTGTAACTGGTCCTGACATAAGCTACTTGACCGAAGGATCTAGAATGTAACGTCCCACTGAATGTTTCCTGTTCTGACCTACTTCAGTTCGCGGCATAGCTTAGCTACTTTCTTCATTGCCACCGCGTATTCTTCGATTATTGATTCGGACGGTTCTGTAAACGCCGGGAGCTGCAGAGTTGTTTCAGAGAATCTTTCAGCCGACGGGAAATCGCCTTGTTTATATAGCAGTCTTCTTTCCCCCCGATTTATGAACTCACCAAAGTACAGCTGAATAAAGCCATTGTCGGGTCGTTGAAAAAAGGGGAAACAATGCACTGGTACAGCAAGCTTACCAGATGTAATTTCGCTCACTCCTTCGGCTTTGAGTGCTTCTACGTATTTCTCTTGTGACACGTTGGACAACTCTTCCGGGATGTACTTGAGGAGGAATTTGAAAAAGCCTCCTCTGTCAGCCCCTTCAGGGGTAGCGAGCAGTCTTACCCCTTTTACGCCGGCTAAGTTTTGTTCAAGGCACAGATAGTTCCTTTTTCTAGCCTCAATAGTTGTTTTTGTCTTACCAAGCTGCACCAAAGCAAGGGCTGCAGCGAGCGGATGCAGTCTGTTCTTAAGTCCGTAGCCGGATGCAACTAGGTCCTCATTTCCCTTGCTTGTGTACTCTTTCACTTGTCTGAAATGCGCAAACAATGAGGCTCGTTCTGCCAAAGGAGGGTGCTTTGTGATGAGAATACCACCTTCACCTCCCCACACTATTTTATGTGATTGTAAGCTGAAGCAGGCAATGTCGCCAAACGTTCCGGCAAGCTTGCCATTGTATGAAGCACCATGAGCGTGAGAGCAGTCTTCTATGACGTACAAATTATGCTTATTAGCCAGAAAGCAAATTGCTTCCATATCACAGATAAGTCCGTATTGATGCGTAACGACTATTGCCCGGGTACGTGGCGTAATCTGCTTTTGTATTTCCTTTGGGTCGATGTTCCCTGTTGCGTCATCAATATCGCATAGTACAGGAATCAGCCCGACATGTAGCATCGGGAATACTGTGGCAAGATGAGTATAGCTGGGGGCTATGACTTCTGCCCCACGAGGAAGAGCAAGGCTAAAGAAGGCGGCATGCAGAGCCGCAGTGCCGGAGCAGGTCGAAATGGCAAACGGAATATCATAAAATTGGGCAAACTTCTGCTCGAACTCCTCTACAACACCTGCACTTCTGAAATATGAAACTGCCCCGGTCTGCAACTGATTCACTACGGCATCTATTTCTTCTTTTCCTATCAAAGGCCAAGTGAAATGAGGGGGAGGTGTTTTCACAACCGGCTCTCCACCTTCAAGTGCCAACCTTTCCGTCAGATGCATTTAGGTGTCCATGACCTCAGCAAGTAACTGTATCATGATAATGTACCCAAACTACACTGATACGCAGATTGCCCGACAGCATTGCTATCATCCGACGGTACTCCTCCATCCGCACTGGCACGCCGTGCTCACGATCTCGGCCCGTAGTCGATCTTCTACAGGTTGAGGAGTGATTCTTGCCGCTGCGTTGAGCGGAGCTGTCCAATGTGATAACGGCCCCGCGTTCCGATACATGCAATGTCTTCTAGTCCCCGCGCCGCTTCCTATAGGACCGCCTAATCCAGCAAATAGTCTGCCTCCAGCTCCTTCGCCGACTGTTCTCCTGTTCCAATCCCTTGAGCCGCTTCGTCTGGTCGACTCGAAGGTCGCGGATTCCTCTGGCCACCGGC
>PMBQ01000425.1 GCA_003152955.1 Candidatus Bathyarchaeota archaeon | reverse complement strand
AGAATCAGTGTGTCGGGTTCATTGAGGTTGCGAGTTACTTTCTCGCGATCGCGCAGTTCCTGTTGAACCGTTCCATCATGTTCGACCCACAATCCCCGGCGGAGGAGCGCTCTTCCGCTCACCAATCAATCACCGAGAGTGTTCAGAATCTACCGTTGGTCACGATTACTTGTCAAAATCCAGCAGAGTTCGATTCACACTTTTGCCACTGCCGGCTGCCACGTCAGCTGAGCCTTGTGAGACACTCGTGGGGCGTATTTCATCGAGCAATACGATCGCTTCACCTAGCGGAATATTGATTTGAACAGCAAGCTCTTGGGCGGAGATTTCTGGTTTCTCTTTCACCATGACCTCTTGGATGTAGCGTTTATGGTGCTTGTACATTGGCAGAGAGTGAACAGTGTCCACCAATAGTTTCCACAGTTCGTCTTTTTGCATTAGAACTCGTCCTTGAGACAATTCGCATCACGGCGGTTATTGATGGGCAAAATACACGGTTACGTGACCCGGTGAAACCTTGTCCACTCTACCGAAACCAAATCTGACAAATTGAATGATCGATCCCACAACTTCAGTCATTATACCATCCTCAGCCAAGCCTTTCTTGATAGTGGCGTCGGGCATGACGACATCGACCTGGACATTCGATTCTGATGGAACCCACTGGAGGATTGGGGCGTGTTCTTCCAAGGCAATTTGCTCGCCCATGAACTCACCTCTCAATTCGTTACCGACCAGTTCCTGAGGTCTCAGGTTGAAGAGGCCCATCAATCTGACCGATTTCCCAGATTCCAGAAGCGCCCGGTCCGATCCCGCCAGGTAGACGGTTGCTATCCCATCTTGTGGTCGCACGGTCAGAGTTCGCGCACCCATTTCAGGATGTTGTGGATGAAGTGGTGGATGCACTTCGAATTCCTTCTGAACACCGGTCACCCTGGTTTTGAGGGGGTCTGGAACGTAGAAGTAGCNNAATTGTCACATCTACTGGTTTTGGACCGATGTCCCACATCATTTTCCGTATCGTCTCTGGAACGTAACCACGTCTACGAAGAGCCACCAAGGTGCCTAATCTTGGGTCGTCCACTCCCCAATATTCTCCCGAATCAATTGCCTTCATGAGCTTTGATTTGCTCAGGATCATGCCTTCGACCTTGAGACGCCCGTAGTGAAGGTCATCAGGATATTTCCAGCCCATGTAGTTGTATTGGAAGATCTGGCGGGCCATATTGGTCAGGTGTTCTTTTCCTCTAATCACGTGAGTGATACCTAGGAGATGGTCGTCCACTCCTGAGGCCAGATTGTATAGTGGCCACACTTTGAATTTCGAACCAACTCTAGGGTGTGGATTCCGATCTGTGTCGATCACACGAAACGCGGGCCAATCACGAATGGCCGGGTTTGGATTTTCGAGATCTGTTTTAACCCGGAAAACTGCCTGGCCTTCCAGGTAGCCTCCCTCGAGCATCTTATTCCAGCGCTCAATATGCCTCTCCGTTCCCAGATTCCTATCTGGGCAAGGTGCCTGCGCATTGACGAATGTTCTGAACTTTTCTGGTTCACACTCGCAAATGTATCCAGCACCTTTCGATACCAAACTCTGACCTACATCATAGTAAATCGAAATACGATCGCTCTGAATGTACTCTTCATCCCATTCACAACCAAGCCACTTCAAGTCTTCCCGAATCACATCATAGAATCCGAGTTGGGCTTTCTTCAACCTTGGATCAGTATCTTCGAATCGCACTATGAATTTGCCCTTGTACATCCTTGCATAGTCATGGGATAGAACCGCAGCTCGGGCGTTTCCGATATGGAGAACGAAATCTGGGTTAGGAGCTATGCGCGTGACAATAAGCGGATATTTGTCGGCGTTGGGCAATGGCGGCAGTTGCCGAACCTCTTCAACATGCTCCTTCGTAATTTCCGCAGACCAACTCTGCGCAAGTTCCGTCAGTTTCTGACTCGGAAGTGAATTAACCTCTTGAACGACCTGTCGGACCAAAGGCAAGATTTCCTTGACTTTCGAACGCAACTCGGCGTTGTCGCCGAGCAGATTTCCGAGAACCGCTTGCGGATCAGCTCGTCCATCGTGTCGAATAGCGTTCAGTATGGCTGCTTTTCGTATTTTCTCGGTGATCTCTGTGGACATACGACAGGCTCATGCGAACAAGCGCGTTGCCCTTCTAAAAGAGATGTTCTTCGATCGTGCGGGCTGGTCCCCCGACTCTGCTCTTGATCACTTCAAGGTTTGTGGATGCGTGAATTTCTCTACATACTTGATCAACGAATTCCGGATGAGTATTGATATAGACTGACGGTCCCGTGTCAAGGGAAAACCAAACGGGAATTCGATCGTTTTCACGCATTGACCTAATGCGCCTGATTATGGTGACTGTTTCAGGGGACATTAGGAGGAGTTGGCTTTTTCCTGTCATTGTAACGGCGTGTAAGCTAAGTGAATCGGCTTCTGCAAGTCTACTGACCTCGTCGATATCGCTCTTCTGAATCGCTCGCAGCATCTTTCTCAAGTTCAGCTTTACATCCTTGACTCGTGATGCGAAGAACGGCGAGCTTACGGATTCTTCATGTGCCATGTCAGTTTTCACCGGAGACGGAATAGGAACGATCCCCATAGCTAATCCAAGCTTGCTGCCTGAAGATAGTTGCTCTGCGTATGACCTTCCATTCTTGTTCGCATACCAAATTGCGAAGCCTCCTACAAGACTGCGGCTTGCAGAGCCGGCACCCAGACGAGCAATTTCACTCAGCTTCTCACGTTCCAGACTAACACCCAGAGCTGTGCACGAGGCGAGCGAGATCGCAGCAAAGGCTGAAGCTGAGAACCCGAGGCCCTTTCCCTGCCTTACCCTATTCAAGGTAGCAAGCTTGAAGTGATTTTTTGTTTTTGCAAGTTTCTCCAAGGGGGAGATTACTGCGCGAATTCGCTCTGCTTCCACGTCCGCCGCTGGTTTCCCGTTGATTTCGATTATATCTTGGTNNCTATCGTCGCGGTAGTTGTGAGCGCTTCAACACAGACCGAGATACTGTCGTGGTAAGGGAGTCTTCGTTTTCTGTCTTTTAGGCCGTGGTATTTCATCAGTCCTTGAATGGTGTGTGCAACCGCACTGGCTTTGCCCAAGCCTGTTCTATCCTTCTATCCTGACTCAGTCGATTA
>PMBQ01000426.1 GCA_003152955.1 Candidatus Bathyarchaeota archaeon | reverse complement strand
TAGTTCCGGATGCTTCTTCGTGTATCTGCAACCGCAGACTGCACAGCAACCAACTAGAAAATGACACACACGAACAGAAAATCAACAGAACATTAGAAGAGATGACACCCCCCCACAACCAGAATCTAACGATACCTAACACAACACAACCACACGGCCTCTGTTTTAGTCGTGGGAAGGTCCTATTCCCCAGTTGGGGATAGAGTCAAGGGTTGGTGCTGAGTACCTGAATTGGCGGGGGTGTTTGGGTCTATCGAGTGGATTTGTCAAGAAACATAGGGGGCTTCTGCTGGATGCGGTCGTGTCTTACCAGGCATGCATAGCTGATGAGAAGGCGTGGCCACAAGCTGTGCGAAAAGATCCAGATCTTGTGAATCTTCCGAGGTTGAAGACTCGAATTGAATCCTGTGATAGGGTTGAAGAGGATTCAATGCTCATAGAGGGTGCTATGTTAAGGCTGCTCAGAACGGTGGCCACTGACTTTCGGAGTCGACTTGGGATACTCATTGAGGAATCAAAGCCTTGGACGGATAAACGGGGGATCAAGGCGCAATTGGATGAGCTTAACGAGGATGAAGTTCGAGAGGACCTCTTCGGAGAGCAGCCGCTTTCTTAACCTCTGTTTTAGTTACGGTATGTTGGCATTCCCCTCTTCTCTGAACGTTGACCTTCTTCTCTAGTTCCATGATTCGTTTGTGTTGTCCGAACAGCATGGACATGAAGAGCGGTACCTCCCTTACTGGTGAGGACATTGATCCGGCGTATGATGAGTCGAGTCGGCATTGGTCCATTAGATCGTCGAAGACCTCCTTGTCCTCTGCCCTAAGATGTTCTCTGAACCTGTTCAGCTTTCCAAGTTCATGTTCTACAACCATGCGCCAGGATGGAATTGTTCGCCCCATAATCCAACCCTCAACGGGCCCGTTGCTTGGGGCAAGTTATGGAAGGCCGATTCCAACAATCCGGGGAGGGTGTAGAATGAAACTGCGAGGGGCGCGTGCGCGCAGAGTGTAACGCGTTGTCATGTCGTAGTTGAATAGCAGTTGACGATGCAGTTACTGAAAATTGCAGGGGTTATCTAGCCATATACATCTGTGAAGCAGCCATCAAAGGGAGCGAGATTACTTGCACCAGTGACGCAGCATACGGATAAACCTGCGAAATTAGCTGCACTATCGCAGCCGCAGCCGAATTGATCCGCTGAATTATGTCCGCCGGCACATGGCACAGGGTTTCGATCGTGGTGGTCATGGGGGTTTATGGCTAACGGTGACTGGGCGGTCATTTTGCCGTCCGTTGCCGTAAGTGCATTAATGCCCTCCTGACCCAACTTACCCGTCAAGACTAGACCGGTGAATGCGCCGGAGGAATCGGTGACAAGCGGATTCGGAACCGTTTGGAGGACCTGGTCGCCCCACATGAGCGTGATGACCGCTGACGGGCTGAACCCGACACCAGAAACAACAACTTGACTGCCTAAACCGATTGAAGTGTCGAAGTAAATTGCGGGGCCCGACGGATCGCTAGCGCTCGCGAACGCTGGAATGCCAGAAATTGCGATTATACATACGAGAAAGAATACTGGAACAGTTTTCGAAATAGCTTTCATCATCAAATTATACCACTGAACCCGAAAGCTTCACCGTTTACATTTATGCAAAACGCTATTGCGACTGAGCAAAGTTTTAACTAGGTATAGTGATTATCGGTCGATTTTGATACTGTACACATAATGACGTTAACCACGTATAACTGAGCCTACGACGTAGCCTATCAAGAATCTTTCATTATCCAAGCATCATCTTGAATCTCTGTAGGACCGAAACCTTTCCGAGTCAACCATTCCGCATTTTCGGGATTTGCCGCATAGAGTTTTGTGGCTCCCCGCGATTTGGCGTATTGAATCATAATCCCCAGCAATTCGGACCCAATTCCTTTCTGCCTGAAATCAGGCTCAATCTGTGTGTCATTCAAAACAGTAGATTTTGCTGGAAACTTAACGTCTAAAACCTCATCAGATCCCCGTTCACAGTAAATCGACAGTGGCGTTTCCAACTTGCCCCCCATCTGGATGCTCTGCAAATCCAAACCGGCGTCCTGGAGAACCTGCACCGATCTCCATACACATGAAGACTATGATCCAAAATACGCCATTTCAGCATTTAACATAGTCTTTGAAACACACAGTATTTCAAGAATACATCCAAAAACGTTTGAAGGCGTTGCGAGACAAGCTGGATTCCTATGTATGACTTGATCGTCGTTGGAGCAGGTCCCGCAGGCGCGTCCGCTGCTAGAACAGCGGCTCAACATGGTTTGAACACGCTCATTTTGGAGAAGGAACGATTACCAAGGAACAAGCTGTGTGGCGGAGGAGTCACTCCGAAAGTTCTTACCAAGCTGGACTTCAAACTTCCAAAGGAATTGATTGAATACGAAGCGAAAGCTGTAAGAATTCATTTTGGCGAGAGCGTTCTTAGGTTCGAGACGGACCACACTCTGGTATACATGACCTCTCGATCGAAATTCGACTCGTACTTGGCGGAGAAAGCTGTGGAAGCGGGAGCTGAACTCAAGGACAGAAGCCCGGTTCGGAGCGTGGAAGCAACAGCAACACACGTCGAAGTGAAAACATCGGTCGGGGATTTTCGCTCGAAGATCCTCATAGGCGCTGATGGCATGGGAGGCCCAACGGCAAGGACTGGAGGGTTCTACGAGCGATGGAAACCCGATCAAGTAGTGTACGCAATTGAAAGTGAAATATACGTCGGTGAGAACGTGATTCGGGACTTCATTGGAGACGCATCATACTTCGATCTCTATTTCGGGGTTTCTTCAGCTGGGTATGGATGGGTTTTCCCGAAAAACGATCATTTGACGGTTGGAGTTGATTGCAGGCTGAGTAGACTCCGTGACGGACAGGAGCTTCTCAATAGTTTCATAAAGCGAGTGCACGGCCTTGAAATGCTTGAGATACCGAAACCTCAAGCACACCTAATTCCGCTAGGAGGGGCAGCAAAAGTTCCCACAGTTAGAGAAAGGATGTTGCTGGTCGGGGACTCCGCTGGATTCGCAGAGCCTCTGCTGGGCGAAGGGATCTATTTCTCGATTTGGGGTGGGCAGATCGCCGCGGATGTTGCTGCTGAAGCGTGTGAGCGGGAAAGGTTCGACAGAAAATTCCTCTCAGAGTATGAGCGAAGGTGCAGGAAGGCTTTCGGCGCGGACTTTGAAGTCGCGTATCGCATTGCATGTCTGAGCTACCTTAAGCAATATGACATGGTTCGAGTTTCGCATTTCTTTTTTGACAATCAGAAGTTTCAGGAGTGCATGGTCGGATTGATGGAGGGCAGCCTTCGCTACAGAGATGTCCAGGTGAAGCTGGCTTGGCCTTACTTCAAATATCGCCTCGCTAGACTTGGCTTTCCGCTCTCCTCGTAAGAGAAACCATATGGTGAGAACTCGGATAGAATCTCTGGAGTCAGAAAGCAGAATGGAACCAAAGTTCATCAGTTCCGAATTCTACAGTCGGCAAACCATTCTCCCTGAGCTAGGCGTTGCGGGTCAGGAGAAGCTGAGGGAGTCAAAGGTCACCATCGTAGGCTTGGGAGGGCTGGGGAGCGTCTCAGCAATGTTTCTCGCCTTGGCCGGGGTCGGGACGTTGCGTTTAGTGGATCAAGACACAGTTGAATTGAACAATCTTCACAGACAAGTTCTGTACACCTTGGCGGACATAAGATACCCCAAAGTGGAGGCCGCTGCGCGGCATATTGGAGAGATAAATCCAGAGATAATTGTCGAGTCTATCCCTGAGAATCTTGATTCAGAAAACGTGGCCTCAGTATTAGGTAGCCCGGACTGCGTGGTTGACGGACTTGACAATATGGGAACACGGTACTTGATCAACAAATACTGCGTCGAGAGCAAGTCCCCGTTCATTTTTGGGGGAGCAATCGGCATGGAAGGAAATGTGGCCGTCTTCAAGAGTCCAGAGACACCCTGCCTCGAGTGCGTTCTTCCAGGCCTGCAGGATGCAGAGCTTCCCACATGCGACACCCGCGGGGTTCTTGGCGCTACCACAGGCATCGTGGGCGCGATTCAGGCGATGGAAACCGTAAAGGTCCTCGCTGGAATCGAACCCCAATCAAAGGGTAGGTTGATGATTTTCGACTTTGCACAATCAGAATTTCGAACAGTTGACCTTAGAATCCGTCCAGATTGTCAAATATGCCAAGTGAAGCCGGTTCGGGTCGAAGCACCCCGAAGGCGCCTTGCATGGCTCTGCGGTTCGAACACGGCAAACGTGAACCCGGAGATACCACTCGCGCTCGAATTGCATAACCTCAGCAAAGTAATTGCGGTGAACCATAAGGTCATTCTGACCACCCCGATGGTGCTCGTATTCGACTATGATGGACATGAAATAAGCCTATTTGAAAAGGGTAGAATGTTGATCAAGAACGTGCATAGTGAGGACGAAGCCTCAGAGCTCGCTAGAGCAATCACGGAAATCATAGGCGAATGATTAGAGAATTTGACGCTGCAGGTTCCATTCGCAGTCGGCGAAGAATTCGCCGATTTGAAGCTTCTCGGAAGGTGCGTATTCCTTGTGTCCGGTGGTATCGATTCCCCGGTTGCTGCTTGGCTTCTGATTCGGAAGGGAGTGGAACCAGTATTTGCGTACTTCGACAATTATCCGTTATGCGATCAGGCGGCTGAAGGAATCGCTTTAGACTCTATTCGAAGGGTGTGTTCTGAAGAGAAGATCGAGGGCTCAAGGGTCTATGTAGTGTCACATTCGCCTGACCTCCAGGAAATCATGTCCAAATGTCCGCCGAAGTTCGCATGTATACTTTCGAGACGGATCATGTTCAGAGTCGCAGAGCAAATAGGTATCCGAGAGAATTGCGGAGC
Source organism: Candidatus Bathyarchaeota archaeon (assembly GCA_003152955.1). The sequence goes on along the minus strand of PMBQ01000426.1, from coordinate 1,613 downwards.
CATAGTTACGGGCGACGCGATCGGACAGAAAGCAAGCCAAACGCTTCAGAATATCGTCGCAGCCGATTCTGTACTGAAACAAGTGCAAGTGCTCAGACCGTTAGTGGGAATGAACAAACTGCAGATTGAGCGATATGCGAAGAAGATAGGGACTTACCTGATTTCAATCCGTCCGGGGGTGGCAAGCTGTGGCGTTCCAACAAGCAACCCTAGCACTTCGGCGAAGCGTGATCGCTTGACTGAGATTGAAATGGCTTTGGATACTCAAGCAATGGTGAGTCGGGCAGTCGAGAACGCTAGAATCGTCATCGTTTGAGCTCATATTTCGAAATCTTTCAACACTAGGCTCATCATTTCTGCAGCCGCTTCTCTTGCTATTATTTCAGATTTTGCGTTTCTAACTAACATACGGCCGTCTCCTCTGAGCGTAATCTCCTGACCTCTCTGATTTCTTACGACCGCGAAATGGGGCGTCCACATGACAATCACGTAATCCTCCGGTGGATTTTCCCTGATCTTTGTGAAGTTGACTCGGATTCTCGTTTTGGGTATGGCTTCCAGAGAAAGATGGTCCGAACACAGTTTGAAGTAAATTTGATCCGACCGATTATTCATAATCTCTTGTCCATCTCAGCGTTGTGAAAACAATCCGGACCATTTGTTGTAGGCATCTCACGCCTTCTCGTCATTTTACATGGTTGCGATTGAGGGTTATGATGATCTTACGTGCATGTTTATTAGAGCTTCTAAGGTGANNACCACTTCACGCCGGGGGAACGCCGGGGTTGGCGCTTGGAATCAGTCCTTGAGCCACCGAAGGCCGAACGGTTCAGGCGGCGGGCTGCAGAACGCTTGCCGCAACCCGCAGTATAGAAGCGATTCGCTGAGGTGGGTTCAATTCCCATCCCCGGCTCCAAGAATTTCTGCGATTTAGGTCATCAAACCGAGATTAGAGTTCTCAGAAGAAGACTAATTGGTGCTTCCAACGCTCTACTGATAAATCTTCTCAATTTGGTGCGGGGAGGGGATTTTAACCCCACTTCACCGGTACATATGACGAAACAAGTTGTGTGGACGGGTGATTTGATGTTTCTTCAGTTTGTTTTCTTTAGTTCTTGGTTCGAGTCTGGGGCGCGTCTTGGGGCTTGTGTTGTGAATTGGATTTAGCTACTTTTTTCTCCCTTAACCTTGATTCTAACAACTGAACCGTTAAATTGGGGTCTGACTGAAAGCCAACTCATGAGCAGACCCGACGACTTCAACGCACCCATCATCGCCGAGTTTCGTAGCAATCACGGGAAGGTCGGCGGCGACTTCGAAGGAGCGCCGTTGTTGCTACTGCATACCATCGGAGCACGAAGCGACCAAACTCGCATCAACCCGATAATGTATCTCCGAGACGGGGAGNNAACCTCAAAGCCCACCCCGACACCCAAATCGAGGTCGGGGACGCGACGATTGAAGTTCACGCCGAAGAGATACTCGGCCCCGAACGCAACGTCCTCTTCGAGCGCCAAGCCACCCTGTACCCCGGGTTCGCGGATTATCAGCGCCGGACCACGAGGGTCATTCCCGTAGTCGCCCTAATCAAGAGGAAGAGGTAACTGGTCTAG
>PMBQ01000408.1 GCA_003152955.1 Candidatus Bathyarchaeota archaeon | reverse complement strand
CGAGTTCAGTACCGTCCCCAACCAGCACGAGATTCACGTCAGGGATTGTTTCCATGGCTCGTATGAGGGCGAAAACCCCTTTTATTTGTTCGATTCTCCCCACATACAAAATGTAGTTGCCGTAAACTGGAGCAATTTGACGGAATGATCTTTCCAGGTTATCGATGTCGAAGGAGTTATGGATCTGTGCCAGTTTCGCTGCCTCAAATCCAAACTCAAGAAACTTGTTATAAAGCATCGTGGAAGGACAAATAAACAAATCAATATATTGACGAATATGCTGAATTTGCCGGCCGTAAGCTGCCAGCGAAGCGACAAAACTCGCCAGATAGGAGTTCTTTTTGCATTGGCCTATCGTGCACCAAAAAAATCGATCGCCCCGACATCGTTCACAAATTCTCCCCTTGCGTACAAATGTACCCTCCGGACACAGCAGTCCATAGTCATGCAGAGTCCATATGATAGGAATCCCTTTTTCCTTCAGGAGCGAGAGTATGCTGCAGGTGATTTGTGGCCCCAAGTTATGTAGATGAGCCAAATCCACCTTTACGTCTCGTAGCAGTTCCGTCAGCTTCCTCCTCGACTCATACGAGTAGATCGAACGCCTGAGGACCTTAATGCTATTGGACAGGCTTCTGTGGGTGTTCAGGTCCCTGTAATCTATGTTGTCGATGAAATATCTATCGAAAGCAGTTCTCAGATTCCGCTGATCCTTCATCGAGAACGGAACCACGGTGTGCCCGTTTTGTTCGTACAGTCGGACGAGGTTCTCAATCGCTGTCCAATCGCCGCCGCTAGGGTACCAAACCCAATTCACGATAAGTATTGTCATGTCTACACAGTCGGGTTGAATATATACTACTTCGAAGGGGCTGGTGGATGGTAGCAGAAGTTGAGTCCAACCTTCGCCATAGCGCACTTCGCATTTGCATATCCCACTCAATGTTTCCGGTGCAGCCTCGTTCTTTCAAAACGACTCTCTCTCGGCAAGATTATGCTCTTGATTCTGGATGCACTACTGCGATATCCATTCGTAGCTGCTCTTTGATCAGCGGATGGATTTGATCGCATCCGGCGCAGATCATGCAGGGTCCATATGCTCGTTAGAGCGTGGTCATACCCTACGCAGACACCTGATATAAAGCACCATGAGCTCGGCCCTATTCGTTATGCTCGGTGCACCATCTGCACAAAGAGATCCATGTATGCTCTGCTCATCTTCGATATGTCGAAGAGGGTCCGCGCTCTTTCCAATCCACTGGCACCCATTTGCTCCCTCAGCCGTGAATTAACCAATAGTTCCGCTATCTTGACCGCCAATTCTGCGCTGTCTCCTACTTTTGTCAGATACCCCGTTGTCCCATCGATCACCAGTTCTTTCGTCCCAGCACATGCAGTCGCTACAACCGGTCGCGCCATCGCCATATACTCTAGGATGGAGTTAGAAATACCTTCCCCGAATGCAGTGGAGGCTAACACCCCGACATCGAAGACCTGAATGACTGACTCAACATCATCTACCCAGCCTATGAACCGCACCCGATCAGGGAAGTGCCCCTTGTACTTGGCCTCTAGTTGTTCCCTCTGCTCTCCATCGCCTACCGCAATAAATGTAACGTCCGGCAAACTCTCGAGTATGATCGTTGCAGCTTCGAAATAGGTCTCGTAATCTTTCAATGGAGAGAATGTTGCCACCATTCCCACAACTGCGTTTGTGCGTATGTCAAAGATACGCCTCACCTGTTCAATCGGCTGAAGATTCTGTGTCCTTGAGAAGTCATATCCATTGTGTATGAGGTGCGATTTTTCTGCAGGTGCAGCGTAGGCAGTGAGACCAGCTGCTGAATTGCCGACAATTGCATCGGACATGGGAAATGTCACGCGTGATCGTACATACGCTTTCGTGAATGGTTTTACATCGGGGTCAGCATCGCAAATCAAGCCATTCACAAAACGACTGCCAAGCAACCGTGCGATAGGTGCGGCATACATAGCTGTCATCGAATCCCACGCGTGAACGATGTGTGGATGGAAACTCATACAGATATTGGCGATCGACACCAAAGGTCGAGGGTCGCGTTTGTAGTGGCGAATGACGTAATGAATTCTTAGCCCAAAGTCCAAGAGCTCCCGATAATGTATGTCGGAATCAAAGACAACGACCTCGATCTGTAAATCGTCTCTTTGTACTAAAGCTTTGAGCAATTCAACGAATCGGCGCTCTTTCCCCCCCGCAGCGACCGAATCAATAATTTCAAGGATTCGAATCTTCTCACCTCTTTGAAGCGAAGACATTCCTTTCATTAAAGCCCCGCCAATAGGAGTCTGCCCGAGTAATAGTATGTCGTAAGTGAACTAAGGCCCTCATCGTGTTGGATATTTGTAGAAGACCACGCGATCATCCTCTTCTATACAGGGCACCGATGAGTAAAACGTATCGTCCGTACGAACCAGATCAGTTGTTCTTCCTGCCACCATCGCTGACGGAGCGGCTTCCCAAGAATCGCCAGGTGTTCTCTATTCGGGAGGTCCTCGATGAGAATGGACCACACATCTCTGCAGTGCTCCTTTCCCGTACGCACGACGAACCGCTACTTCCTCAGACAGAAAGGCGACCTGCCATCGAACGCCCGATCCCGACCGCCGGCATCCCTGAATCGGAATACCGCAGGGCCAAGTGGATCAGCATCTCCGCGTACCGGTCCATCGATCAGGTCTCCATACCGTTCAACACCGCTTTTCCTATCGGTATCGCTCCTTTGCTTTTCGACGGGAAGTGAGGCTTATTGATTTCGGTCCACAGCCAGTGGCTGGAAGACGTTGGAAGCAGGAGGCAGCACTCCTTCCCCTCGCGCAACACGCACGAGCAGTGGAATTAACAATGTTAACCCCGTCAGCATGAAGAGAAAATCCATCACCGAGATAAATCGTGGTTCCCCGAATGTGACGAGCGTGACCAGGATGAAGTTGCCGAACACTATGGCGAAGGACACAGGGAACGGGAATCTTTCTAGCCGGCCCTTGAATGCGACATACCCCACAGTGCAGCAGAGCAAGAGAAACATCACCGGAATGCTCGCAAGAGTGATAAGCAGGATGACCGAGACCACGGCGTACGTGGCAATCGGCCGCTTCACTCGGCCTNNGCGATGTCATGGAATCTGAAATTGCGAACAGCTGCACAAGGATGAGGAACACCGCCAGTCTCAGGAATGGAAAACTGGAGAACCCCCAGGTCAGTTTCTTGCTGATGACATTGGGAATCTGCTTTGGATAGGCAAGATAGAAGCGTGCAATCTGTTGAAGGGTGGGAAGCTCCCTGATTTCCGGGCGGCTGTAGAAACCGTCCGGATTCTCCTTGTACTCGGGGTGCCATCCTCCGTCAACCCATATCGCTTCATTGTTGCCATCAAGCAGCACCGCTCTCGCCTGCGTGCTCAGGACAATGAACTGCCCACTCTGGCGAGATGTGAAAATGGACCACGGCCCGATGGTGCAGAGACACACGACGGCAAAGACAACAGCGTTGGCGGGAGAGACTCGCTTTTGCCATGCCTGGACGCCGAGGTACAGGAGAATCAGGAAAGGGATGAATATCAGGTCCCCCTTTATCAGCATGGCCGCCCCCGACACCAAGCCGAGCAGTGCGACTCGGAGTGCTGTCCTGCGTCTCTCATAGAAATAAAAGGTCAGCGACAGCAGGAAGACCGTAAGCGCGACAAGGCACTCGGTTAAGAGACTATCGGCAACAGGGTACCATGTGTCCAGGAAGAAAAGTCCCGCAATGATCCCGCCATAGAATCCGGGTNNTACCCAAGGTACGGGAGAAATGCGGCGATAATGACCAGGAACAGCAATTGCGTCTGCTTCGCCTTTTGGGGAGAGACGCCGAACACCGTGTAGATTCCCGCCAGGATGACCGGGTACCCCGGGGTCCGGTAGGCATTGTACTTCCCCCCCCGCGAGGCACAGAGCGCACGGTAGTCGAGGGAGTCCATGGCGTCATTGCGGAACTTGTAGGCCTCAAAAGGCTCAAGGGCACCAGCCCGGTTGAGCCCGTGGCCTGTTGCAGCATTGACCGCCATCGATTGATATTCCCAGGCATCCCCTCGCGGGTTTGCCGTATCGCTATAGGAGATCGTGGAGAGGAAGATCACGCCGTACACAACGCCGAACAGCGAACACAGCAGGAGGACCCTGCCATTGTACAAACAATCTCCGACCTCTGAAGTTCCGGAAGCACGGTCAAACGGAATAACCAGCTGAGAGAGGC
>PMBQ01000209.1 GCA_003152955.1 Candidatus Bathyarchaeota archaeon | reverse complement strand
TTGGGAGCGACCGAGATCGATATGGTCGTGAATATCGGAAAGGTGCTGGGGGGCGAGTGGCATTATGTCTCGGATGAAATAAAACAGGTAAATGATACCGTGACATCCGGCAATGGCATACTCAATGTCATATTTGAAAACGATTACCTCACAGCTGAGCAGATCGTGAAGCTCTGTGAGATTTGCTCAACGCAATCCGTGGCATTTGTAAAGACATCGACCGGATACGGCTTTGTCAAGCAATCGAACGGAATGTATTCCTACAAAGGCGCAACCGACGAACATTTGCGATTGATGCGGGACCAGCGCGCAAAAGGCGTTCAGATAAAAGCTGCCGGAGGTGTTCGGACCTTGGACGATTTGCTCAGAGTGCTCTCGTTTGGCGTCACGCGTGTCGGCGCCACTGCCACGGTCGACATTCTGGAAGAAGCCGGGAGGAGAGGCATACAGTGAACCTCTCTCGCTCGAGTCCGACGATCCGAATTCGATCGTTGATCCAAGACGGACTGCTCCATAAAGCACTTTGGATGACACAAGGAACGATGGCGCTGATGCTCACCCTCCAGATCACCTCGACAAGCAATGTGCTCGCCCAAGAACCATCATCGGAACCACTTCGCGTCGTTTCGTCTGTCGACCTTGCAAGGTATTGCGGCACGTGGTATGAGATTGCGAGGCTCCCGAATAGATTCCAAAGCGATTGCGTTTGCGACGTGAGTGCCTCCTACACACTCCTTCCGGACGGAGAGATCAACGTGATAAACCGATGTACGAAGAGTGATGGAACAATTACGGAAGCAGAAGGACGTGCCAAACGCGCAGGCGAAGGAGAGCCGAATTCAAAGCTCAAGGTCCGCTTCGCGCCAGCATTTCTTTCGTTTCTCCCGTTTGTGTGGGGTGACTACTGGATTATTGATCTCGCTTCCGACTACAGCTATGCCGTTGTCGGCGAGCCAGCCCGAAAGTACCTCTGGATCCTAGCGCGATCAAAACAGATCGATGATGGTCTTTTTGCTGAAATCGTGGAGAGGGTCAGAAGACAAGGGTATGACGTGAGCACGCTCATCAAAACGATCCATACAAAGTAACATGCGTCAGTGAAACGCGAGCGAAATAGGTTGTGATCGATGCGACGGAGAAACACGCTAATTATCGACCTGGAACGACTGCCGGCACCGTAGGCAAACCGTCGGAGGATCTTCGGGTGCAATACGATGCCGATTTGAGTGAAGGCCAAACGTGACTTGACATTGCATTTTTCGGTTTTTCTTCGTTTTCTATCGCCAGTTCTCAGTTACCGCTGTCAATCATCGTCTGCCTTCACCCCAATCCGTCCACATGGACGAACCAATCACTACTGCATAGCGTCGCATCCATATCTGGAGGTACTATGGGAATTCTCGATAACCTCGGAGGCCAGGTTCTCGGTGGTAACGCACCGTCCGGACTCTTGAATGAGGTTCTTCAACTTGTCAACAATCAGCAGGCAGGTGGGCTCCAGGGACTTGTCCAGCAGTTCGCAGCAAGAGGGCTTGGCGACATTGTGAATTCGTGGGTTGGGACCGGCGCTAATCTTCCGATCACGTCTCAACAGATCCAACAAGTGCTCGGGAGCGGTACTCTGCAACAACTTGCTGCGAAGATGGGGATCTCGACCGACCAGGTGACCTCACATTTAACCGAACTGTTGCCGAAGATGATCGATCGCCTCACCCCCAATGGACAAATTCCTCAAGGCGATGCCCTTTCGAAGGGATTGGATCTCATAAGGGGAATGATCAAATAGAGTGCTCCGAAACAGTTCAACGATCGTTTTCCATTTGAAGTTTAACGGGGTACTCATGCGATACAAGAAGTCACTTATTGGCGCGTTCTCACTTCTCGTGCTTTATGCTCTCCTGGGGTTCTTTGCAGCGCCAAGGATTCTTATGCCGAAGCTCGTTCAGGCGATCGAGGCATCCACACACCGCAAGGTAAGCCTTGGCGCCGTTCGCACCAATCCGTTTGCGCTTTCACTCAGTCTCGAGGATTTTTCGCTTCGGGTTCTCGACGGGGCGACGTTGGTATCCTTCCATGAACTGTATCTCAATTACGAGCTCCGGTCACTCTTTCAGCATGCATACGTTTTTTCGGCATTTCATCTTGATACCCCGTATGTCGCCATTCGCGTCCTTCAGAATGGGAAATTCAGCATCAGCGATCTCCTCGGCACGAAGGATCCTGATACGACGGCACATCAGGCTGAGCCGATGGGACTGGTCATCGATCAGCTCACCATCACACAAGGAACGATCTTCTACCAGGACCTCTCGAAGCCGAATCAACTCGTGAAAACGATCGACTCTCTCGATCTGACTCTCAAAAACTTTACGACAAAACCGCAGGAAGGAGGCGAATACGAATTCGATGCAGTGACCCGGCAGGATGAAAAACTGCACTGGCGGGGGGATCTTTCCGTTGCTCCGTCCCGGTCAGCCGGCTTCATTGCGGTCAGCAATCTGCGCGTGAACACGCTGTGGGAGTTCATGAGAGAGCGATTGAACTTTACGACACCGTCCGGAAAATTCAATTTTCGCGGTCAGTACCGCTTCGCTATTTCCGGTGACACAGCCCGGTTCTCTCTCGAGAAAGGCCGGGTCGACATCTGGGAGCTCGTCCTCGCTGATCCTACGGATAGCCTTCCCCCGGTATCCATTCCCGAAGCCCACCTGTCAGGGATCTCTGTCGAGTATCCGCGCAATGCTATCACAATCGACTCTATCCAAAGCGTGGGCGCCGACGTGAGAACCGCATACCTCGCAGATGGAACGATTTCGATCCAGCAGCTTCTGACTCCTCGGCCTGATCCGCGCGATACCGTCCACTCCACGATGAGTCTGATGCTCAAGTCGATCGTGACGAAGAATCTGGCCTTCACATTCACCGACAAATCCCTTGAGCCGTACGCTCCGATTTCTCTTTCAACGGTGAATCTCGCCATTGGGAATTTCACCTATGGAGTTCCCGGCATTGCAACGTTGGAAGGAACCGGCATCCTCAACGGCGGAGGAATCTTCGAAGCCTCGGGTACACTTTCTCTCGATCCCCGGAAAGCGGACCTTGATCTTCACATTGCAAAATCACCACTCCCTGCCCTCCAGCCCTATGTTTCGCGGTATAGCCGCGCCCAACTCCGTTCCGGGACCTATTCACTGCAAGGCAAGCTGAGCTACGCTGCGCAGCAGCAGTCGATGGCCCTCTCGTTCCGGGGTGGGGTCACTTCGGATGGCGGACGCATTGTTGATCCGGTGATGAATGAAGATCTCACGCGGTGGGATCATCTCGAGATCCGCAAAGTCGATTATCGGTATCACCCGGCCTCGCTCAGCATCGCAGAGATTGTTGCGACACGTCCATATTTGCGCGTTGTCGTCAGTCCGGATCGCTCTACTACGATTCAACATGTGATGGCTCAACAGGTCGACACTTCTGCTGCAAAGTCGACGCGCGATACCGCACGAACGGCGAGACTTCTCCCGCCGTCACAGGACTCTTCACAAAAGACGATCACAAGAATCGGCGTCATTTCCGTCGTGGACGGAATCATGAACTTCAGCGACCTCTCCCTTTCCCCCAACTTCACCATCAGCGTAGAACAACTGAATGGGACGATCAAAGGGCTGTCTTCTGAAGAGTTGTCGCGTGCTGATGTCGATCTCGCAGGACGTGTAGACAAGTATGCCCCCGCCCTCATCAAGGGGAATATCAATCCTCTTACAGAAAAAGCATTCACCGACATCCAGATGAAGTTCGATGGGATTGAGCTCACATCGTTCACTCCGTATTTCAGTAAATTTGCCGGGTATAAAATCGAACAAGGGAAACTGAGTCTCGACCTTCACTACAAGTTGAACAAGCGATTCCTTGAGGCCGACAACAAGGTGATCCTCAATCAGCTCACACTCGGCGATAAGGTTGAGAGTCCCGATGCAACAAGTCTTCCCGTGAAACTCGCCATAGCGCTCCTGAAGGATTCAAAGGGGGTGATCGACCTGGACGTTCCGGTGAGCGGAAGCCTGGACGATCCCGAGTTCAGTTTTTTCCCGATTATCCTGAAGGCAGCGTTGAACCTTCTGTGGA
>PMBQ01000055.1 GCA_003152955.1 Candidatus Bathyarchaeota archaeon | reverse complement strand
TGAGCAAGCAAGAGCGAAACCGCCAAATCACGAGTGCATGCATTTATATGACGGCTGTCCTTGTTACGTTTCTATTGCTGGGACACTTCGTTGTGCTTGCTTTCGGTATCTCAGTACCGGGCATTCGCATTGCAGGAGGAATGGTTATTGGCTTTCTCGGATTCCAGATGTTGTTTCTTGGCGTTGGCCAGATCACCGGAGAAGGGAAGTTGGAAGCGCAACAAAAGTTGGACATTTCATTCAGCCTTCTTGCTATGCCGAGTTTGAGCGGACTGGGAGCGATAGTGGCGGTCATTACAATGTCATCATCCATCAATGGACTGCACGGCATAGACAAACTATTTTCTTATACCGGAGTTCCGCTGGCGATCTTCATCACCGCATTAGTCTTGTGGATTGTTCTTCGAGGAGCTGGAACATTACGTCGTTTTCTTGGTGTGAACAGTATCAACAGTCTTTCGCGTATCATGGGGTTTCTGCTTATCTGCATTGGTAATCAGATTGAGATCAATGGTGTTCGGGATCTGGCGCTGGATGTGAACTTCTGGAGAACATAAATATTATCAATGATCCGTTCATAGCGGATGGAGAAACATTACAATATAACCATGTTAAAAAAGGATTACGCACACAAAACGTGCATCCATTCAATCATTGCACTTTGCTTGTTATTTGCCGTTCAAGTCTCAGTAGCTCAAGTGCGCGGTTTTGGATTTGGCATTATTATTGGTGATCCGACGGGTATTAGTGCAAAGTTGTGGACTTCAACTGAAAACGCGTTCGATTTTTCTTTAGGCTGGTCGGTGATGCGAGTAAGCCAAGTTCATTTTCATTTGGCGTACCGTTGGCATTCATTCGTTGCTTTCCACTCGTCTGGACGGTTTTCATTCTACTATGGCATTGGTGGACGCTTTATCACATGTCCTGGTTATAACGGTTCTGAGGAAGTTCGAGGTATATATGGTATTGCATGGATGCCACATAATACGCCAATTGACTTATTTCTTGAAATAGCTCAGACACTTCAGTTCTTATCTTCAAATTATCTGGAGGAGGCTGAGAGCTACAGTGATCGCATCGCGATCATGCACCTGGGAAAGATCGCCGCCCTTAGAACGAGCAAAGAACTTAAGCGAGCACTTGGTGGAAACGGTCAATCTCTCAGCGATGTTTTCGTGCGGTATGTATGGAGTGCCCTTGATAGCGGAGAAACGTTCCACGATGTCTTTGCAGAACGAGCCACAGCCCAGCGTCTTGGTTAGGCCAAATTCTATGACTACTCTGTCCATTCAACCTTTAACCAGCTTTATCGAGAAGGCATTCGTCATAACCGAGTTTAAGTTGCGCAAGGTGCGTCATGATTTCACGAAACTCATTATCCGCGCCCTCCAGCCCGCACTTTGGTTGTTGATCTTTTGCGAAGTCTTTTCACGCAGTGGTGCGATGAACACTGGCAACATTTCATATCTGGACATTATTGCTCCCGGCATCCTAGCACAGAGTGTTCTCTTTGTGGCCATTTTTTATGGCATCAACGTTATCTGGGAACGTGACCTCGGTATTGTGCAGAAATTTCTTGTCAGCACGACTTCGCACGCGGCACTTGTCCTCGGCAAGGGCTTCTCCGCTGACGTCCGAACTCTTCCGCAGGTTGCCATTGTTTACGGTCTTTCGTTGTTACTCGGCTTGAAACTGAAATGGAGTCCGTTCTCTCTCTTCAACATATTGATTATCGTTGTTATTGCTGCTACTCTGTTCGCGACGTTTTCGCTCATCATTGCGTGCATCGTTAAGACACGCGAGCGCTTCATGGGAATCGGCCAAGTGCTCACCATGCCACGGTTTTTTGTGAGCAATGCAATTTACCAAACCAGCATCATGCCTAAGTGGCTGAAGACTATTTCGCTTTTCAATCCTGTGACCTACAGACGACGATGCTTGTGGGTAGCACAAGCACATTCGGTATGGGTCACTACTTTGCGGTCATTCTCTTGACAACGATCATCCTGATTTTTATCGGCGCACGATTGTATCCTCGTCTTGCATCGTAGCTCTTGGTTTTACAATGACTCTAAGATATAGCAAAGGAACACAAACATGGAAGCGTCAAACATCAGCCCGGTGACCAAATTCGCCGTGACAACTCGCGATGAGCCCGCCACACCTCTGGCCGCAGCAATGCTATCAATTCCTCCGAATGATAGTCGTTCAAAATTGCGATCTCTCCTCCACCGACGCAACCTGTGGTTGATTGGCGCACTCTTCGTAGTCGGACTCGGTGTGCTCGTTTATTACTGGGAGTTTGCCAAGCCCAAAATCAAGTATGTCACCGCCTCTGTCGAGCGGGGTGATGTGGAAAGCACGGTAGTAGCTGCAGGCATCGTGCAGCCGATCAACTATGTAGATGTCGGCGCTCAAACCTCTGGAGAGCTTAAATCACTGAAAGTAAAGCGAGGCGATGAAGTGGAAAAGAACCAGTTGCTCGCTGAAATTGATCCGGTTCTAGCAGCAACAGCGCTCACATCGGCTAACGCAGCACTCGAGAGCATGACCTCTCAGAGAGCGCTGAAACAGGCGACACTTGTGCTTGCCAAGTTGCAACGGGTCCGCAATGACACTCTCTTAGTACACGGGCTTATCTCTGCAAGCGATCGTGACATCACACGGGCAGCTTACGATGTGGCCTTCGCCGATGCAGCTTCACTTTCGGCGCAGATGAAAGAAGCCACCGCAGCTGTGAACACTGCAAAAGCAAATCTCGGTTATGCCAATATAACAGCGCCGATGGCCGGTGAAGTGGTTTCCATAACGCTTTTAGAAGGGCAAACGCTAAATGCTAATCAACAGGCACCAAATATCCTGCGTATCGGCAATATCGACACCGTGACTGTCTGGGCACAAGTTTCAGAAGCAGACATTGTCCGCGTCAAGGCCGGCCAAGAAGTCTATTTCACGATCCTCGGAGATTCTCTGCGCTGGAACGGCAAGATCAGGCAAATCCTTCCTACACCAGAACTCATTAATAACGTTGTGTTCTATGACGTATTGTTTGATGTTCCCAATCCAAAGCGTGAACTCAAGATTCAGATGACGGCGCAAGTCTTCATTGTGTTGGCACAGTCGAAGGGCATTTTACTGATACCGACCGCCGCTATTGGTAATACCAGCGAAGGCGGGCAGGTCGAGGTGCAGGTTCTGAAAGCCGACAACAGTGTCGAAATGCGGACAATCACTGTTGGCATCAAAAGCGAGATTTCAGCAGAGGTCAGGGAAGGCCTTCAGGAGAAGGAACGAGTGGTGATCAGGCGCATCACGGCGCAAGGTTCGACGACGAGTCCTTTGAGTGCCCGGAAGGGTCTGTAATGTCGTCACCACTACTCGAACTCATTGCAGTCAGCCGCACCTACACTTCGGGTGGCGAACCGCTAACAGTGCTCAAAGAAGTTAGCCTCGTGATTCAGGGCGGCGAATTCGTCGCCATTATGGGTGCGTCTGGCTCGGGCAAGTCTACGCTAATGAATATCATCGGCTGTCTCGACAAGCCGACGACCGGAACGTATCGCATCCGCGGTATCGACGTTGCCACCCTCAACAGTGATTCATTGGCAGCCTTACGGCGCGATACCTTTGGTTTCATTTTCCAGCGATACAACCTGATGTCCGATCTAAGTGCCGTCGAAAACGCGGAAGTTCCGGCCGTATACTGCGGTATGGCGAAAACTGAACGACAGTTACACGCCAGTGATTTGCTGCGGGAACTCGGACTTGGCGANNGTCAGCATTGCCCGTGCGCTCATGAACGGTGGACCGGTGATCCTGGCCGATGAACCTACAGGAGCGTTGGACAGCCAGGGCGGCAAAGAGGTTATGGCCATTCTGGAAAAACTGCATGGGCAAGGGCATACGATCATTCTCGTGACCCATGACAGTGACATCGCCGCCTATGCATACCGCATCGTCCGCATTACCGATGGGCGAATTACATCCGACGAGCAGCAGAAGGCAGGGGCAGCTGACCAGGCGGAGACCGGTGAAGCGGCAAAGGACGCCAAACCAGGTGGGGCAATCCTCGGAGAATCTCTCAAGATGGCCATGAGCTCACTGTTGCATAATCGAATGCGGACGGTGTTGACAATGCTAGGTATCATCATCGGCGTAGCCTCCGTGGTAGCATTGATGGCGATCGGCAACGGTGCAAAGCAGGATGTCCTCGAGCGCATCCAGGCCATGGGTACCGACCTGTTGACGATCATGCGTGGCCCGCCCGCTGTTCGCGCATCTGCCGTAGCGGTGACAAGTTTTTTACCTGAAGATCTCCCATTCATCAGCAGTGTGCCTGGTGTCGCTAATTCGATTCCGGAGACGAACGTGTCTTCACTGCTGCGCTATGGCGACCAGGATCTGACAATTCTAGTAGTCGGAACCGGGCAAGACTTTCCACAGGTACACGATTGGCCGGTCGAATCAGGTGTGTTCTTTTCGGCGGAACACGTGAGACGGTATTCCCAAGTTGTCGCGCTTGGTCAGACAGTGGTAAAGAACCTCTTCCCAATGAACACGAATCCACTTGGCCAGTATATTCTCATCGGCAGCGCGCCTTTCCAGGTCATCGGCGTGATGAGCAGCAAAGGTCTGGATCCGCGGGGAAACGATATGGACAACTCTGTGTGGCTGCCATACACAACAGCCGGAGCAAGGATCTTTGGACAGCGCTTTTTCAATAATATCGTCGTGAGGGTGAAGCCGGACGCGGACATGAGTGTAGTGCAAAGTGAACTCCATACGCTGCTCATCAAACGCCATGGCAAAGAAGACTTCAACATTCGGAACATGGCCGATACGATCGAGACGGCCAATGAAACGCA
>PMBQ01000414.1 GCA_003152955.1 Candidatus Bathyarchaeota archaeon | reverse complement strand
CTTTCTCTTCTCTTGGTCCATCCGGAAAAGTAGGCGGAAAGGAAAATTATGAAAGCCCAGAGAAAAGGTATGGCTGCTTTGCTCCAGAATGTCAAGCCCAGTAGGATGCCTGATGCGAGTAGGTGGTCTCTTCTTCGGTTCTTGATCGAAGACAGGAAAGTGGTTAGAGACAATAGCCCGAACAAGAGGACATACGCGTCCGTGAGAGCCAAAGAAAGGAAAATCACCGTCTGAGGCATTAGTGAGAAGATCAGGGTTGCGTACAAAGCGGTCGGCCGATCTATGAGCATCGATATGAGCCAATACACAACAGGAATACTGAGTAGACCGGCAACAACGGAAACTAGCCTTGCCGCCTCCAGCGAATGAAGGGCCTCAAAGCCCAGAGACATCAGCAAGAAACCAAGTGGAGGATGTACTACTTGTGCACCGGCAATTTGAGGATAATTACGGAGGAAATCAAGAAGATTCCCCCACGGATTCGT
The DNA here is from genome assembly GCA_003152955.1 of Candidatus Bathyarchaeota archaeon. Next base: position 2,568 of record PMBQ01000414.1, on the reverse strand, counting down.
TCTGAAGATCGCCCATGTGTTATACTCGTCCGGGTAGTAGCTCGCATAGAACACGACGATAAGGCGAAGTGTCGCTGACACGAGTAACACGATGATCACGAGGGGCTTGCGAAACCGCGCGGCCATCGGACTGAATCTGAACGAAATTCTGGAAACCACAAGAATCGTCAGAAATGCTACGACTGGCAACGCAAACAGGAGTATGCTAATGTCAAAACCCGAGAACTCAGCGATAAAGAGGAAGGCTACTGAACCTGTTGTGGCTAATGACAATACCAGAATTGGGACAAATTGAGCTACGCTATCTTTCCAGTCCAAGATGGCCAAGCGTCCCAGTCTATGCTGATATAGGATTAACGCGGAGGTATTAGACTATCACCTGCTGAAGAGCACGCTACGACCGGGGTTGAAATCTTGCGAATACTACATATCGTTCACAGGATGCACCCTCCTTGTTTCGGAGGACTGTCTCGATATGCGGACAAGATTTGCCAACTCCACGCCGCGCGCGGTCACACGGTTGAGGCTTGGACGACGTTAGAGGATGATAGGCCACGGGTGGAGTGGAGGCAGGGGTATGTGGTCCGACGATACCCTGCCCTTTTTTGGATGTTTGAGAATCCCCTAACCCTTTCGGGTCTTCCACAACTTCTTCGAAACACCGGCGTGAACTTCGACCTGCTGGTCGTCCACTCCCATCTAATGTTCACCTCAAGCTTTGGATTAATCAAATCCAAGTTGTCTCATTGTCCGCTGGTTTTGATCAGCCATGGCTACGAAGTGCATCGAGGGCCATTCTTCGGCATGATCCAGAGCGGATACATATCGACTGTCGGAAGAGCGATAGCCCTCAATTCGAGCCGCATTGTCACAATGACCAATCGTGAAGCGAGACGATTTATCAACCTTGGAGTCTCGCCAGAGAAATGTGCAGTCATACCCTCAGGCGTAGATTCAGAATTCTTCCGTACCGGAGAAGGGACCTATGATATGAAAATGATCCTATGGACTGGCCGTTTCGTACCCGAGAAGAATCTTGCTTGTCTTCTAAGAGCGTTCGCTTTGTTGAAAAACAGGAGACATGACGTTCGACTGATGCTTGTGGGAGAGGGTCCGGAGCGCTCAAAGCTAATGGCGCTTTCAAGAGAGCTGCACCTGAATGATGAGGTTGTCTTTCCTGGGGTACTCTCCCAAGAGAGAATTTCAAACCTGCTTCAGAAGGCGACTGTCTTTGCACTCCCGAGCACTGCGGAAGCTCTGCCAGTCTCAATGCTCGAAGCGATTTCAACCGGAGTCCCAGTCGTCGTGTCCCGCGGACTCGGCCTCGAAGAAGTTCTTGATGGAGCAGGGCTAGCCGCGGATCCAACCATTCCGGAAGAATGGGCTCAAAAGATTGAATTGCTCCTGAATGATCAAGATTTGAGGACCACTATCGCCCGCCGCGGCCGCGGATTGGCTGCAACACGTTACGACTGGCGATATGTTGCTGACAGGTTGGAAAAACTCTTCACTTCTGTTGTGGAAGACCCGAACATTTCCAATGGCGGTTCTCGCGGATTATCGTAATGAAGGCGAATGATGTCACAATCTGCTTCGGTACGAAGGAAATCTTTGGCTTGGGCAAATAAGTCGAGTTTGGGAATTCATAGAGCCCGAGCTCAGATTATTGATGAAGCATCTGGTAAACAGCCACCCATCTGAGGTGTGCTGGCGAAGACACAACCAGTAGCGTGTGGACGCTGTTCATTCAAGTTTCGCGTGCCAATCGCACCCGAGACCCTGGTTCATCTGTACTGATCGATAATAATTTCGCCTATGGTAGAGCGGAGTTTGCTTGGCGATTTCGTACTCCAGCCATTCGGAGGACAAATCTCCCCCGAGAACTCCCGTAGCACCTAAATGAAAATCATAGCCAAATCGGGCGAAGAGAAACCGCGCAAGCTTCTTTCAAGGTTTGAAGTGAACATCTCCAAATGCATGAAAAGCATAGGACGGATTGCTGTAGAATCTGGTGTTGGGCTCCAAAACGGTCAGTGAGCTCTGATCGACCAGTTTGAATTCTTGATAGCCTAGCGTGCGAAGCAAGTCCAAAGTGTGTAGTGCCTCTTCTTCTGAAGCGTTCTCGGGTTGCCCACATTCAGATTCAACAGATACGAACGATGGTACCGTTTCTGCATGTTGCAGTGTCTCCAGGCAGACTGCGTGTATCCCTCGACATCAATCTTGCAGTAGAATGGCAACCCGAATTCGCGGATGATGGAGGGGAGCTTCCTTGTCTTGACTTCAATATGCTTTTTGCACCCCGACTTTCCTCTCTCTGCCAAGGACATCTTCACTGAATTCAGTGCGGGGTTGTCATTGCGGTACAGTATCGCTTTCTTGTCGTTCTCATTCAATGCAGCAAAGTTAAGCAGTACTAGTCTGATTCTTCTGGATTTGAGCCTTAAACCTTGATTTGGCTTTTTCAACCAAACGTGGACCTGCGTCTGTGCCTACCACCTTGAATCCCTTAGCCAGATAGTGCACGATGTCAACTCCATCAAAAATGCCAACATCAAAGACGAGATC
>PMBQ01000379.1 GCA_003152955.1 Candidatus Bathyarchaeota archaeon | reverse complement strand
AGCTCTTTTCATTGTCGGTCGAAAGAGACGTTGCATTCGGTCTGGAGAATCTCGGAGTACCAAGAAAAGAAGCGTTGGAGAGGGTTCAATGGGCGATGGAAGCAACTGGGATAGTCGATTTGCGGGATAAGGCCCCATGCGAACTCTCAGGCGGGCAACAACAACGAGCAGCTATCGCAGGGGTTCTGGCGATGCGACCCAGTATCCTCGTTCTGGATGAACCCACATCATTTCTCGATCCCAAGTCCGCTGAGGAGATAATTAGAGTAATCGCGAAACTGAACAGCGAACTTGGACTCACAACTCTCCTCGTCGAGCACCGACTTGACATCGTCTCACGCTACGCCAACCGAGTAATCGTAATGGACAATGGAAAAATCGCCTTAGATGGTCCCCCGTCAGAAATCTATGGTGACACTGCCCGCCTCATAGGCATCGGCTTGCCGAGAGTGACAATGTTATTCCATCTTCTGCGACTAGATGGATTTCCAGTCGGAACCAATCACATCACCGTCGAACAGGCCTCAGAAGAACTGAGAAGGCTTCTCAACCCATGATCTCTGTCGAAAATGTAAGCTTCCACTATTCTGGGGGCTCAGAAGTCTTGCACGATGTAAACCTCAAGATTAATGATGGGGAATTCGTTGCGATCATGGGTGAGAACGGAGCAGGCAAGACAACGCTCGTGAAAATGTTCAACGGCCTCCTGAAGCCAACCGAAGGAAAGATCTCGGTAGATGGAGCAGATTCCGGCAAGAAGTCAGTTGCTCAGCTTTCAAGGGATGTCGGTTTGATATTCCAAAACCCTGACCATCAGTTGTTCGCGGAAACGGTCGCCGAAGAGCTGAGCTTCTCGCTGAGAAATTTTGGCTTCAAGGAGGACGTGATAGAGCGAAGGGTAACCACTCTTCTGCNNAGCTCCTCCCCATTCGTATTGAGCGGCGGAGAGAGAAAACGCGTTGCACTTGCTGCCGTTCTAGTTTGGGACCCTAAACACGTAGTGATGGATGAGCCAACAATCGGCCAGGACTATTTGCAGAAGGATCGATTGCGCCAGTTCATCTTACAATTAATCTCGCAGGGGAAGACCATAGTGATCGTTACGCATGACGTAGAGTTTGTTGCAGAATGCAAACCCCGTGTTGTGCTTCTATCTCGAGGCGAGATAATCGGTGACGGCCCGGCCGCCAAGATTCTTACGGACCCTTCACTCGTGAACAAAGCATCGCTAGTAATGCCGCAAATCTCAAGTCTGATGAACAGCCTCTCAGAATTCTCACCTCCCTCAAACATAATTGACGCATATTCCGCACGCGAGTTCTTGGCCCCGAAACTGCGAAGCGCAGCTGAAGTTCAAGAAATTCCGGAAGAGCGGTGATAGCGTTTTGTCACTGAAATTTGTGGAAGGCTTCAAGTTCACTCGAATGAATAGCCCGATCCATAGGCTGGACCCTCGTTCAAAATTCATTCTTACTCTAGGCTATTTCACGGCAGCGCTACTATTTACTAACGTTTACGTGCTCCTTGTCATCTTCTTGGTTCAGATCCCGGGCGTGCTCTTGGCCCGCAGTGTGGATCGATGGTTGCGCTCTATGCGGGGCGGACTGTTCCTGGGATTTTTCATTTTCGTGATGAACGCTATATTCGGAACGCCGATTGCCTCCGCGCTCGCTTTTACAGTTAGATTCTTCGCTATCATGTCAGCCTTCTCCTTCTTTTTCATGACCACGTCAGCTGATGATCTGGGTTTGGCGCTCGAGCAGATACACGTTCCTTACTCGATCTCTTTCACCTTCACTACAGCAGTGCGACTCGTGCCGACCATGGCAATAGACGCACAAACCGTCGTCGACGCACAACGGTCACGAGGGCTCGAATTGGACAAAGGCAATTTCATTAAGAGAATCCGAAACTACATTCCAATTCTCATTCCGTTAATTATCTCCGCTATCAGGAGAAGCGTTGAACTCGCAGAAGCGCTTGAATCACGTGCCTTTGGAGCAACCGACAAGAGAACATCGATCGTTACACTCAGGATGCGGGCTGCGGACTACTTGGTCATCCTTGCCACGATCGCTGGCTTGGCGCTTGCGACTTATGTCTATCTATATGTGAAGCTCCCGATGCTGACAATACCGTTCGAAATGCCACGGCTTTTCTAGCTCGTTTCAACTTAACTTGGGGCGGCAATCGGGCAGGTATCGGGATGGTTCTTACTAGAATTGTAGCGGATTCACGAGAAGTTCCGTCGGGCATCCCTGGAATGCTTAGCAGGAAGGGCGTGTATGTCCAAACGAAGACGCTGGATGTAGGAGATTACGTTGTGGGTGAACATGTGGTCGAGAGGAAAACTGTGCGCGATTTTGTTGCATCACTTTATGGAGGTCGCTTGTTCGAGCAGGCAATGCGCATCTCCCAGGCGTACACCAACTACCTGCTAATTGTTGAGGGCGATATCCAGGATGTTCTAGCGGATTTGAAGAATCCGCGAGTCTTCTGGGGAACTCTCATCACTTTGGCGTTGAGTCTAAATTTCAAGATTTTCTTCACGCTTGATC
>PMBQ01000185.1 GCA_003152955.1 Candidatus Bathyarchaeota archaeon | reverse complement strand
CGATGGCGACAGTTAACGTCCGGTGGGCAAGTCCGTCAGAAGAAACCAGTAACGCCACTCTGGGCTTTCTACCAACCGATCCTTAAGGCGTTGAATCAATGCGGTGGGGAAGCGACCCTGTCACAAATCGAGCCTGCTGTCGAAAGCGTCATGGAATCGACGTTCCAACCTGGCGACAGAGCCATGTTGGCTCGTGGAACCGAGCGTTGGAAAGTGGCCATTCGCTGGGCACGCAAGCACCTTAAGGAGGAGGGCTGGATCCAAGATCGAAAAGGTGCGCGATGGTCAATCACAGATGCAGGACGACGCGCGGCGGAAAAAGGGGTAGGCCCGTCATAGCCTTCATGTCGGTCTTTCTATTTTCTTGACAAGAGCTGCGGCTACCCCAGTCGCAGGGCGATTGCCTTCAGTGCCACATTTAAGGGTTCAAGGGCTGAGTGCTAACAGTTCCGGAGAGAGTGCTAACATGACTGGTTAATAGGAGTTTTGTGAAGCTGATGTCTTATTCTTTTTGAGGAAACTAGATTGTGACCTTCCTTTCCAAGTCCAAATACCTTGCAGGTCTTCAGTGCTCGAAGCTCCTCTGGTACCACTACAATGCAAAGGAAGACATTCCTGCACCTGACGAGGCCACACAGGCCATCTTCGATCAAGGCCACGAGGTTGGGGAGCTTGCGAAAACACTATTCCCTGGTGGTATCGATGTGGCGAAAGGGATTGTCGACTTTGCTCAAGTGCTGCCGCAATCCTTAGAAGCAATCAAATCGCGTAAAGCTCTCTTTGAGGCGGCGTTCAGCTACAAGAACGCTTTCGCGCGAGCTGACGTTCTCAACCCGGTGGGTAAAGGGCAGTGGGACATTATTGAGGTCAAGAGCTCCACGGAGGTGAAGGACATCAACTTTCATGACCTGGCGCTTCAGAGATACACTTATGAGGGAGCCGGGCTAAAAGTCCGCAATTGTTTTCTGATGTACATCAACAATGAATACGTAAGACGAGGTCGCATTGATCCAAAGAATCTTTTCATCCGAGATGATGTAACTAAGCAGGTGGCCGACCTATTACCGAAGGTGGAAGGTAACCTGAAGGGTATGGTCGACGTGATCCGCCTCAAGAAGCGTCCCGATATTTCCATTGGGCCTCAGTGTAACGATCCGTATGACTGTCCTCTTCATGAGATGTGCTGGGATTTCCTACCAGACCATAATGTCTTCACTCTCAACAGGCTGGGAAGGAAGGCATTCGATTTGCTGAAACAGGGCGTGACGAGAATCGTTGATATACCCGAAAACTACAAACTGAACGTCACTCAGCGCATTCAGCGAGAATCTGTCAAGCACCGTCAGCCTAAGATAGACAAGCCGGCAATCCGTGCCTTCCTGAAGGAACTAAAGTACCCTCTGTACTTCCTTGACTTCGAGACATTCGCAACCGCAATTCCGCTTTTTGACGAAGTTCGGCCTTACCAGCAGATACCCTTCCAATTCTCTCTGCACATTGTCACGGCCGAGGGGGAAGAAGCGGAACATCATTCCTACCTAGCTGATGGAAGCGTTGATCCTCGGCGCGAAATCAGGTCGGGACTCAAGAGTCTCTTGGGCACGAAGGGGTCGATCATTAGTTACAATGCACCTTTTGAGCGCGCGCGACTGAAAGAGGCTTGCAAAGTAAATCCGCAGCACTCGACGTGGTGGGACAGAACCGAGCCCCGTATTGTCGACCTCTTGGCGCCATTTCGTGCTTTCCATTATTATCATCCTGATCAGGAGGGGAGTGCCTCGATGAAGGCGGTGCTGCCGGCCCTGACTGGAACGAGTTACGAAGGAATGGCAATCGCCGGTGGAGGAGCCGCGAGCCGAGAATACTTGCGGGTGACCTTCGGGGATGCAACATCTGTTGAGAAACAGATGGTAAGAAAACAACTCGAGGACTACTGCGCTCTCGATACGATGGGTATGATACAAATACTCGACAGACTGACGGAATTGAGTGAATAATGGAAATCTCTCCAGTTCAACTGAAATCACTCCTTTCCAGCGCACTCAAGACAGCAATTCAGGTAAAAGGAAAGGATCGTTTCATCGGCAGAAGTCACAGCAACAGCCTGAGATCGGCAAAATTCGTATCGGAGGTGGCGGACCGACTTTTCGAATTCTACAGGGGGGACGAGGCAATCATTCCCTTTGTTCAACGAGTAGACGAAAGCGGAATCAAGAAGCCGGGAGAGTGGCTCTTTGATATCTCAATAGCAGAATCGGTGCCTTTGTTGGAGGGGAAGAGCAAACCAAGAGTAAATACTAGGTTGGTTTGGGCGGTAGAAAGTGAATACAGCACAAGGCGGGAGGAGTTTACCAAGGATTTCGGGAAATTGCTTTGCGCAAGAGCCGTGAACCGGCTTTACCTCAACGGGTTCAATCACGCAATAGGCCTCGAAGGTACCTTCATCGACAGGAGAGCCGTGGAGGCGTCAGAGTTCATGAAGCGCGCGCTACTGTATAAAACAGGCCAATCCCTCGAAGGAATATCCCAGGGGAATCTATATCTTGCCTTCTGGCCTTCGCCGGAAAGGGATCCAAAGTGTAGTGGGTCATTATGGGACACGTCGGAAGCTGATGACATATTAAAACGCCTGCGCCTATATGCTTTCGACTGGATGGCGGCTGAGTTCAAAATCGTCCTATAGCACATCGTCCTGGTGGTCTTTTGGGGGGTGGGTAGGATGGACGGACAAGAAGTGTCGGCCCTCGACGTGCCTGGTAAACTTCGGCTACGCAAGCCGCAGGAAGGACCGTCGACGAGAAACGAACTCGCGGCCTTCTGCGTGACAAATGAGACAGGAGCTTGTTTTCAAGATGGAAAACGCGTCATCTCGTATAGTTCAACACATGTTAGGAAGCCTACCTCAGCTGGTCCAGAGCGCTTGCCTTACAAGCAAGAGGTCGCTGGTTCGATTCCAGCAGCGTCCACTCATCTCCTATCAAAGTATCGCGCCTCAACAGACCACCTTCCCCTTTCTTCGGCGTTGCAGTGGCCTCTCTCTTGGAGGATCGCCATGCGACATTCCCGCCCATTTCTCTTCAAACGGTCCAACGGCATCTGATACGCCGTTGCTGCGGTAGGGGGTCGTCGCGTCTGGAGATCCACAAGGGCCACCAGGAAGGCGGAGGCCCTTGCAGCACTACCCAATATCAATCTACAACCAAATCCGCCAGTGCTGCCCAGAAACGCTTCATTCAGCGATGGAGCTGATTGACATGAAGGACTTGCTAACACATACCACTGTTCGCAGTTGACAATAACTCTCTTCACTTGTCGAAGGTGAATCGACACCGATCAATGAAGAAGCCACTGCGGCAGGAACTCAGCCTACCAAGTCACCTGGAAATTGGACCAACGATGAGGTGCAGTGCAGTCCAGTTCACCCAATTTCCAATATACGAATTGGATCGGTTTGAGCGGGCGGGTCGCTGTGAGACAGAAAAACTTCTCCGGGGATCTCCTACTTGTATTAGTTGCCTTTCAAATGGGTCGTGCCCCGTTGACCAAAACCATGGTGGCCAAATAGATAGCAGCCTCATTGGGTCTTTCGGGACTGGGCTTTTCTCGATTCCTTTTCAGCAGCAATATCTTTAAGAGTCTGCTCTTCAAGGAGGTGATTGACGAATTTCGCCTTTATTGTCTTCGCAAATAGCACTCGTTCTCTGTTCACCGCTGGGGTGGCGACAACAATCCCAATTATCTTGCCGTTCACGATCACTGGACTCCCGCTGCTGCCAGAATAGGTCCTCATATCACAGAAGAAGTACCGTAGCTTGTCGCTTGACAGTGCAATCCGTCCGAAGACACATGCCGGATGAGAAAGGTTAGGTGAATGGAGGGTGGAGTCTTCCGATGTGATGAAGAGTCTCTTGTACGTAGATATTGCATATGGATAACCTACTGAAAGCACCTCCAGTCCGTCTTTCGTCGGTCCGTCAGCAAATAGCCTTGAGGATATGGGTTTGTAGCCAAGTGCCTCTAATTGATCCGCAAATACTTTGTAGCGGAGGTCGAGGGATATTACCGCCAAATCTGTGTCAGGCTTTGAAAATGTGTATGATGTCAAACCGTGCGGTCCACCGCGCAGATCCACAAGGTATGGGTCGAACCTTCGAGTTTCGTCAAGATGAGGGACTCTGAAAATATAGGGGAAAATCGCTTCTGCGATTTCCTGATGCTTTTGGTACTTGATGCTGTCGATATAACTGCGCTCATAACGGTCACTTTCCTCTTCAGTCCGCGGCTCGAAAATCTTCGCAAGTCCGACGGCAAACGCAGAGTCTTTTCGTCCAGTCAGGGTGTCGAGAAGGACATGGCGGGCGGTCACCAAGAACCGGCGATCTCCATGGCGTACAAAGATCGCCGTTCCTTGGTACCTCCAGCTTCGCACCGGTTCCTCCACCACAAGAACCTTTCCGTCAGCATCCAGGAGTATGCTGCCAGTAGCGTCGGCCAGGAATCGTGGATCCTTGGGAGAGGTGGTACATTCGATGTGCACAACTGCCCTCTCCCAATATGAGCATTCCGAGGTAGCTCCTCGAAGTTTCTGAGAAGCCTCATAGGAGGTTTGGCCTGTCGCAACAAGTGCACTTGTTGCAGCTAGCATTATGGCTAGAGAAAAGGTCTTCTTTCCCATGATGAGGTTTGTGTTGCTGCTGTGCACAGGATGAACCTCTTACCCCTCTCAGCCCTCGTACGCGAATTGTCCGTTGGGTCAGAGGACTCTTGGGTTTAGTCACCTTGAGGATGCCTATCTTGAATCAGGAGGGCATGCGGGAAGATAGCCGGCAGTAATGGGAGAGTCAACAGACATAGAGTTGTCATCGAGTTGACGATATTGATAACTGGGTTCCCGGATGCTATATTGGAGGACAAATCCTCTGCTAACGGTCTGCTAACGCGGGCTTCAAAAGTGGCAGAGAAATCCTTCAATACAATTCACTTTCTGCAGATTTTGCCGACGATCGCGTCTTCCTAAACCGCGGGTCAGCAGCTCGATTCTTCCCTCAGGCATCCGCACTCTGCGTTTGTCCTCCAAGTCGTGGCACACTCCACTAATCTGCAGCTGCCAGCTCTCGACTCCATTGCCGCGTAATTGTTGCACTCCTGAGTTGGGACTGGGGATTGCAGATCCGTCGGTCACTCAACACAAAGTGCATTATTGGAAGGATCTACCACACTTCTCGCGCTTACAGAAATTGCCTGTATCCAATGCGCTGTGGTTCCTCTACTCTGGTATAACCTGCGGCTTGGAAGACCGCAGGGCGGGTTGCAGAATCGGCTATTTCATGGTTAATTCGTGAGAGTGTGCGCCGCTGGCACTCTCCGACCTATCAGGCAGTGATCAACGCGTGAAATTGCAGCCGCCACGTTGTTATCAGTCGGGATCCGTTCCTGACAACTTCATCTTGTCTTCACTCAAGGTTGCACTCAATTTGTACGATAGCGCTGACCACGCAGTGTGGCTTTCGGCACTCAGATTACTCGGCCTGTGCTCAGTGGGACCCTTCATAAACTCCTTTGGCGATTCCTCTGGACTCACGAGAAAGTGAACTTTCGAGTGACATGGCAGCCAGAAGTTCGACAGTACCTTCGTCCCATTTCTCGGCGTGCAAGGTGATCGCTGTGGTTGTTGACTTTGGCCTGAGGTTGATTGAGTTTCATTGGCTTTGACATTCCTATGGGGCTTGTATACCTTTAAGAATTAACCTGAATCCTGCGTGATTCTGTAACAGCGAGTTTCGATTGCATTGATTCTGCACGTGCGAATCGCTAATTCGCCACGGGACAAATTGCCCACTTTTGGTGAGGAATTCGTCCGGAGGCNNGGCGTTGTTTCACGCCGGATTCAGGTCAACTGTTGCAGCCGGTCCCTTGATCGAACCGAGGGCGAAATCGCAAGTACCCTGCACGCAAGGGAGTTCCCTGAGACAATGACGGTGATCAATCTCAATGTCGGGTCCAGACCATTCTTTCGGTGGGCCGGGGGAAAGCAACAGCTAGTTAGTTTGCTATTGAAACACTTCCCGTCGGATTATCGGTCCCGGACTTATCACGAACCATTCCTCGGGGCCGGTTCAGTCTTCTTGGCAGCCTCCCCCATTGGTGCTTATCTATCGGATTTGAATTCTCATGTGGTCAATGCTTTTCAATCTGTGAAACTGGAACCAGTAGGCGTTTACAGTTGCATTAAGACACATCAGAAGAATCATTCGGTTTCTTACTTTTATCGAACCCGACGAATATTCAATGAGTCAATGAATGAAAAGAGTGTTGAACAGGCTGGGAGGTTCATTTACCTAACCCAGGCTTCATTCAACGGGATTTTCCGTGTTAACAAAGACGGGATGTATAATGTGCCATATGGCAAAGATAGTCCACACTTGCCAAGCCTGCTTCAACTGCTCCTAGTCAGCAGAAATTTGATGAACGCGACAATCTTACTGAGTGACTTTGCGCAGTGCCTTGATAGGGCACGGAGTGGCGATTTGTTGTATCTCGATCCACCATACCCTCCTCTCAATGGGACTTCGTATTTCCAGCATTACACGGTGAATCGTTTCTCGGGTCTGCAACAATCCAATCTGGCTGCTATAGCCCGAGACCTGTCAAAGATGGGTTGCCTGGTTCTCATCTCCAATGCTGATACGCCTGAAATTCGCAATTTGTACAAAGGTTGGCGCATAAACAGAGTAGCAATGCCGCGCAATGTCAGCTGCAAGGCAAACCGAGCAATTGTGAGCGAGCTGATCATAAGAAACTACTGATAGGGGTCCATATGAAATTTCATCCAAGTTGGTTGGCTGTCGACCACAAGAAGACCCTCAGGTACGTCATCCCCACCACTCTGGCAACAGTTCTGCCGCTTCTGATGGGCCTGATCGTCACGATGACTAGGGGAAAGTGGGAAGGCATCTATCCGTTTTATGCCTCGGGTGAGTTCTATATCTACAGCGCCGCCCTTCTTGGCCCGACATGTTTCGTCTTTTTCAGATTCAATCGTGGGATAATAGACTCCTTAACCGTGTTCTTCTTTGTTTCTGGGTTTGTCGCATTCATAGCCTCGTTTCTCTATGGCATCCTATNNTATATCATCCTAGGCTACACTCTGCTCGTCCACTATTATGCATGCCTAACGGATGAGAGAAGAACTAATCCCGACGTTCCCGGAATGGAACGGGTTGCGATTGATGAAATCAAAGACTCCCTCGAGGGGAACTAGGCCATGAGCAAAGTCCATGAGGAACCGATTAGACTCCAATGCCTTGAGATGACCCAACCCATCGGGAAGATGTACATTGGCATCATGGATCATCTTGATTTGCAGACCATCGCTTACGCGGATATTCGGAGGCTAGCTACTGGAACTGAGAAGCGTGAGGTCGAAATCTACACCGGCATAGAGAGACCCTTGTCCAGCTCTCGCGTTAAAGAGATTCAGAAGTATGTGGAGATGGTTGATGCTTGTTTTCCCACAAGTGTTATCCTACATATAGAACCTAAGAATGTCCGGTATGATCCTGAATCTAAAACCATGGAGCTTCCAAGGAAGGATGACATTGCCAAGGTGCTCGATGGCCAACATCGAATTGCAGGCTTGGAGAAGTGCGTGAGAGCCGGGAATCGGTTTCAAATAAACGTTACGATATTTGTTGGGATGGAACTAGAAGACCAGGCCATCGTTTTTGCGACCATCAACAAAACCCAAACGAGGGTAAATCAATCTCTAGTTGCGGATTTGTTCGAATTTGCCACTCATCGAAGCCCCCAGAAGAGTGCCCACAATATTGTCAGGGCACTGAATGAGAAGGAGGGCAGCCCCTTCAAAGACAAGATAAAGATCCTGGGGACAGCTGAGGACAAGGAGAAAGAGACAATCACGCAGGCAACCTTCGTGGAGAGCCTCCTGAAATACACGTCAAAGGATCCCGGATATGATCGGAATGTATACAAGAGGGGGAAGAAGCCAGAGCGGTACGATGGGAAT
>PMBQ01000161.1 GCA_003152955.1 Candidatus Bathyarchaeota archaeon | reverse complement strand
CTTGGATGCTCGCTGCCTCTAGTCGCGAAAGTATAGACATTCGGAAACACCGCCTGCATGGTGTTGACTTCGGCGCCTAGCAGTTGAGAACTATCCCCCGAAATCTGCGCGATAAGATTGGGGACTACCGAGCCGTTCGGTGTCAAGTGCATTGCCACTAGTTTGAAGAATTCCAAAGTCATCAAATGAAATGGGACGTAGCTCTTTGAGTAAGCGTCGAGTATGACTAAATCGTATTTTTGGTCTGTTTGTTGCAGAAAGATGCGTCCATCTTTGTTATAGATGTGTAGCCTCGGATTGGTCGGGTCTACCCCGAAATATTGCTTAGCGACACTGATCACTTCAGGATCTATCTCTGCTACATCAACAGTAACGCTTGCATAGTGCCTCAAGAAGCTCTCCGGACCGGTGAATCCTCCGCCACCCACAAAGAGAACTCTCGTGATATTTGGATTTGCTAGAAAGGGCAGATGGAAGTATTCCGTGTAGGCGAAGACCGATCTGTTTGGATCGCTCAAGTCCACAGCGCTGTGCAAGTTATCGTCTAAGATGAGGTAACGAACGGTAGAATGATGGGCTGGATCATATGCGTCTGCAACCAGCAAGTGGTGGTACGGAGTGTCGGTTTCATAGACCGTATCTCCGAGTGCGAGCGAATAGGTTGCCACAGTGAGTCTGTGTGTTACCATGTAAGGCGCTGCAAAGGGAAGAACGATGAGGATTAGAAGAACGAAGGCTTTCGACCGGACGCCTAATCCAAGGAATGCGACGACGAGAAGAGTTGCGCCTAGTGCAAAGATTATCTTGTTTACTCCGAATTCAGGAATGAGAACAAACACAGTGACGAATGTTCCCACAATGCTTCCAAGGGTTGATAGCGCGTAAAGGTTCCCCGAGACTTTGCCGAGTTTCTCAAAACTTTTTGCGGTCAATCGAATAGCGTAGGGCGAGACCATCCCGAGAAGAGTACTTGGAGGTCCGAGTAAGATCACCGTTGCCAAGAGGGGTGAATATTTCTCGTTTAGACGAGTGGCTATGATCAAGCTGAAGATTGGTGGGCCAAGCGTCGGGAGCGCTAGAACCAGGAGGCCAGCGGCAAATACGGCTATCGAGAGTGTCTGCAGGTTCGGTCTCCTGTCGGCGAGTTTGCCGCCAAGATAATATCCGGCGCTCAAAGAGGAAAGAACTACCCCTATCAGGCTGCCCCACACAAAGATCGAGTTGCCGAAGACTGGAGCAAGGAGCCTGCTCCCCAGAAGTTCTAAGGCCATCACAACTGCGCCTGAAACGAAAACGGAGACGTAAAGCTGGATTTGCTTAGGCAAGGCTGTTGGCTCAGACCCCTCCGGAGGCGTATTTAGACCGTTATCTGCTGGGATGAATCGGTAGTCTCATAATACTCATCCGCATCATTGCCTACAGAGGTTTGGTTGAATGCCAAAGGCTTTCGTCTTCATGAACATTGACGCAGGTTCAGAAACCGAGATCCTGAAGAGCCTTCGTGATGTGCCCGAGGTCAAGGAATCGTACTTCGTGTACGGTGTGTACGATGTCGTGGCTAAGATTGAGACCGATACCATGGATCGCCTGAAAGAAGTGATTACTTGGAAAGTCCGCAGACTTGACAAGATACGATCAACCTTGACAACCATAGTCAGTGAAGGAAAATAGTCCAGAACTGAATTTACAGAACAGTCTAGTGGATGGCAGTCTCCACTAGGCAAATAGCTCTCCGGGAATTTTCTATCTGCTTCCTTATTGATTAGGCTCTGCTGTGACAGGCGGATGCTAAGGTTCGGTCAATATGACGGTTAGACTGGCTGTTTTTTCAGCGGTATGGGAGAAATTCTCGACCTAGAAGTTCACGCGCAACCACAATTTTGTTGATGTCGGTTGTGCCGTCTCCGATCGATGCGCCTCTGATCTCTCTCAATCTGTACTCGTCTAGGCATTCGGTCGTGAAGCCTAGAGCCCCCCTGTTCTGAAGGCAGTCATTTACGACGTTAAAGGCAAGCACTGGCACGTACCATTTGATCATGGATGCCTCTTTTGTTATTCTCTGCCCTTTGTCTTTCAGCCACAAGGTTCTGTAGCAGAGTAATCTGGCTGCCTCGAGTTTCGTGTAGCCCTCAACTATTCGGGATTGGACAGATTCAAATTTCGCTATTGGGCGTCCAAAGGCCTTTCGCTGTTTAACATACTCAATGTTTTCGTCCAGGGACTCTTCTGCCATCCCGACACACCATATTGCTATCAGAGCTCGCATTAGGTCGAATGTTTCCATCACGTACAGGAAACCCTGATTCTCTTCTCCGATAAGGTTCGTGGATGGAATGGTGACATCTCTTAGCACGAGTCCTCCGAATGAGAACAGTTTCCAGCCGAGCGCGTCAAGCTTGTGTTTCTCAACGCCGGGTCTATTAGTCTCGACCAAAAACATGCTTACACCCTTGGAGCCCTTGTCAGGGTCGGTCTTCGCCAGAAGACAATAGGCCCCACATTCTTCAATGCCAGTGATGAATTGCTTTTCACCGTTCAATACGTAATTCTCGCTTGTCCGAACTGCCCTCGTCGCGATCGCAGCCGCGTCCGAGCCGGCCGAAGGTTCAGTATTAGCGATGCC
>PMBQ01000236.1 GCA_003152955.1 Candidatus Bathyarchaeota archaeon | reverse complement strand
GCTAGAAAGATAATTCGAGAAGGTCTACCAGAATGCTCAGCAGACCGCCTTTACAAGGGCATGTGAAACCTGTACTGTTGCATGCGTTTGACCTTGACTAGGACCAGGCGTCTATTGCCTTCCCAATTGCGTTAATGGCTTGGGTATTTGCGCGGCCGGCAATGAGACTGCGAGTCTGAAGAATGCAGGATAATCACCGAAAGCTGGTCCGGGAGTGATGCTCACACGGTATTGCTCTAGAAGTTGTTTTGCGAATGCTACTGAGTCGAAGTTGGGTTTGTTGGCTTTAGGAAACACGTAAAATGCTCCGTCAGGCTTGTAGAATGATACGTCGATCTTGCTGAGTTCTCGGCACGTGAGTTCTACTTTTTTCAGGATCGCGTTGATGTTGCGTTGAGCTTCACGTCTGCCCTTCTTGACTGCTACCAATGCCGCTCTCTGAGTAAATTCTGGGACGCAGGTCACTAGTGTTTGGACACCTCGTCTAATTCGCATGGCGTTCTCTTTTGTGGTTACCAAGTAAGCGATTCTCCATCCCGTGAGGCTGAATTGCTTGGAAAAGCTATTGATGTAGACAAAGTTCGATCCCTCGTTCTCGAGTATGCTTGGCGTCTTGGCATGTGCGTATTTGTCGTACACTTCGTCCGAGATAACCGCCGTGTCATATTTCCGAGCTAATTCGATTATCTCATGGAATTTCTTCTGGCTGATGATCTTCCCGGTTGGATTGTTAGGGGTATTAAGGACTAAGACTCGAACCCCTTTCCTCAGGTCCGATTCGAGTTTCCCCAGATCCATTTCCCATTTATCGTCAAGTTTTGTCTTGAGTGGAACGACGCGGCCTTTCATGAAGTCCACGCATTCCTCGTATGCGGGCCACGCTGGCTGCGGTATCACTACACGTTCCGCTTCTCGGACGAAACTGGCGATCGTGGAGAAGATGGCGAATCTTGCACCTGGAGTAATGAGAATTTGGTCCGGGTCGATTTTCGTGTCATGCTCGCTGCTCAATTCGTCAGCCAGTGCTTTCCTGAGCTCCGGTATACCTGCGGCGGGTCCGTATCCGACGATTTTCTTCTCTCGAAATGTTTCAGTGAGTCCTCGGATTACCTGTGATGACGCTGGAAAGTTGGGCTCTCCGATCTCAAATCGCGCGACTTTCTCGCCATTAGATGTCAGCTGAAGAGTGCGTTCAACGATCGTTTTGAGGAGCTGGTCTCTCGACTGTTTCAGTCTATCTTCGATCCCAATTCTTGTGCTCTCTTCAGAAGTGTTCAAGATGGATGACACTGCAAGTAGAGCTTGCTGACAGTTCTGGGGAGCTTAATTAAGGGTAATCTTTTCGCAGGCTCATGTCGCTTCTAGGAAACTGTAGAACTTGGTTGATCTTACCACTTGAGGTATCCCAATTCAATACCGTCCGTGGACAGTTTCACGTTTCCCAATTCAATATTTCTCAAATGATCCGTTGATCTAGAATACACTCTGAAGGAGTCTTCATCAAGACTTTGAAGGATCCCGATTTGAAGCAGGTAACCTTGGGCGTCAAGCAAGCCAACGATTAGATTTCTTAGTTCCGAGATTCGCACCGATTGAATAGGTTGGAGGCCATTTGGCAACTTCAACTGAGTTTCTCGCAGTGGATATTTCATCGTCTTCCCTCCATCTAGGAATCTTCGATAGCCTGCGGTTCGGATTTGTCGTCGATCGCTTCGGGAACGCGCCAAAATTGACGCTGGGGCGTCGATCCGCATTGACACAGCTGACGTTCCAGACAGGATCGATTCAAGCTCTTGGCCTGTAGTGATTCCGAGAACCATATCCGGCTGAACTGCTTTGATCAGTTCGACTTTGTAGGTGAGTGCCTCGGGATCCACTACCCAACCGTCTGTATTGATGATGGTAAGAGCTTGCTCCCCGGTATTCGACAGTCGTCGAATGCCCTCGACCAATTTTGATTGGACTCGGTTCGGGCTTGTGTCGCCAATGAAAATCATAGCCAACGGGCTCAAGTCAAGAAGTGACGAAATATACTCGGAGACGATCGCTTTTCCTAAAGTTGTCGGAGGGCCGACGTCCGCTTGTCCTATATCCGCGTCGACGAGCCGAGGCGTGACTCCGCCTTTCAGCAAACCATTCGCGAGATAAGTGCATAGCGTACTTTTGCCGACGTCCTGTGCTCCGACGATCACGACTTTGCCTTGCTTCATCTCCCTGAGCGCGTCAAGAGCCGAATGCCATGATCTTGGAATTGTGCTTCCGTCAACTTCAAGTATACTTCCCGATTCGGCCATCACCACATCCAAATCGGCTTCGGATGTAGTTTCAATTGGCAGTTGCTTCTCCTGCTGAACGACAACCTTTCGACTTTCAAGGGGCGCACCCAGCGCGGTCGCTTGTCCGCCCAAGAGTCGAAGTGATGCTGGCCCTCGCACAATTAATGTTCTTTTGCTACCGAGCAGATATCGCATGAGCGTAGGTCATCCTTGGACTATTATCGTTCTTCAGTCAGGTCTTGTATCGCTAAAGCCCATAGCATATTGCTAAATACACCGCCAATTTACCTCCTCAAAGCCTGGTGAATGTTGCAATGAAAGTTGACGACGCCGAGGTGCCTGATGATCTGTACTACACAAAAGAGCACGAGTGGTTGAAAATCGAGAAGGATACGTGCCGTGTCGGAGTTACAGACTACGCGCAGAAATCCCTTCACGAAGTAGTCTATGTAGATTTGCCGACCCTCGGTAAGGTTCTGACTCAAAACGCCTTATTTGGCACAGTTGAATCAGTGAAAGCCGTGTCGGAACTGTATTCTCCAGTGTCCGGTGAAGTTGTGACAAGAAATGAACAATTGGCTGATTCACCAGAACTTATCAACCAACAACCATACGGTGCCGGCTGGATTCTGGTAGTTAAACCTTCGTGTCTGCAGGATGACCTAAAGGTGCTCTTGACGGCTGAAGCTTACGCAAACTTCCTCCAGGAAGTTACCAAGAAACAATAAAGACCCCAAGCAACTCTCCAATAGTCCTTCCATCGTTCATGCATTAATTTAAAAATGCACTGCAATCAAGTAGTGGAACTGAACCCCGCATGGATTTCCAGAAAAAATCCAGTCTCGAGGAGAGGCTGAAACAGTCGCGGGCGTTTAAGCGACTGGTCCTTCGAAGAATAGGCCAAAGAAAACTACAGGAAGGAGAGGCGTCGAATGTACTCTATGAAACCATCGCTTCTGACTTCCTTGACCTACCCTCCCTCGACAATGTGGATCGACTCTCAACGGTATACGGCTATTCGAGAGTCCGCAGAGCCATAAGCCTCTTGGACAATTTGGTTTTCGAAGAATTCTTCTATGGGAAACTCTCACTCTACCCGCTCTGGATCAAGCAGTTCACGCGTCTACTAGACGCTGCGAAGCCCCGCGCAATAGTGAAAGAACTGCTCACAAGTTCTGATCACTAGTCCTAAGCAGATCGCTTCATGATTTCCCCCTTTTCCTACGGTTGAAAGTTGTCTGACTCTTTACTCTACACACTCTACATTGCGAAGCTTTAGTTGACACTCAGCTCGCGGTTATGTACATTCTAAACTCCGCATTTATGAGACAGGTGCAATGGCATGAAAGAGAATTTTCTGAAAGAGACAAAGAGCATATGTCCTGAATGTCATAACGTTCTTCCTGCGAAGGTCTTTGAAAAGAATAACATGGTCATGATGAGCAAATCGTGTCCTATCCATGGCAACTATGAGGACGTGTACTGGTCCGACTTTGAGCAATGGAATCGGGCAAGAAGCTACTCTGCTGTTGGCGACGGTCTTGAGAATCCAAGAACGAGCACATCACGTGGGTGCCCATATGACTGTGGAATCTGTCCCAACCACAAATCTCAGACTATTCTTTCGATAATCGATGTTACGAACCGATGCAACCTGAAATGCCCCATTTGCTTCGCCAACGCTTCGGCNNATCGTTCGAGGAAATATGTCGGATGATTGACAACCTCGCCGCAAATAGGCCGGTTTCTGTAAAAGCGCTCCAACTCAGCGGAGGCGAACCTACGCTCAGAGATGATCTCCCTGAAATCGTCAATTATGCTCACAGTGCGGGTATACATCATGTCGAAGTCAATACAAATGGGATACGCATAGCGAACGATCCAGACTTTCTTGACAGGATTCTGAAAGCTGACGTTTCGAGTTTCTACCTCCAATTCGATGGTATCACGAACGACCCCTACAAAGTTACACGCGGTCTAGAATTGCTGCCAACGAAGTTGAGGGCGCTTGACAACCTGAGAGCAAGGGGGCATGAAAGCACAATCCTCGTTGTCACACTCGTTAGAGGAGTTAACGACAATCAACTTGGTGGGATTGTCGACTTCGCTGCAAGAAACCATGATACAGTCAGATGCGTTAACGTTCAGCCTGTCTCGATCACGGGTAGGATTGACAGAGACAAACTCGCAGATTACAGAATAACAATACCTGACTTCATGAAGCTCCTAGAAGAGCAGACTAACGGTCAGTTGAAACGCAGTGATTTCTACCCTGTTCCGGTAGTTGTTCCTTTCGCGAGGGCTGTGGGTGCGCTGAAGGGCACCAGGTACCCTGAGTTTACAATGCATGAACATTGTGGGATGGCCACGTTTGTCTTTGTTGAAGATGGGGCACTTGTCCCGATTACGCGGTATGCGAATGTTGAAGGTTTCATGAATTCGATGAATGAAGTCGCAGAACTTGCTCGGGCCGGGAAGAAGATCAGGGCGAGCATGAAGATGATGGACGGTCTGAAACACTTGAAGCTCAAGGTCCTCGGGCCGCTAATTACGGGTGTCGTGAAGGAAGGTAGCTATGAAGCGCTTGGTCAACTAATGAGGCGCATTGTTATGGTCGGAGCAATGCATTTCATGGATGGCTACAATTTTGATCTTGAAAGAGTTGAGCGCTGCGGAATCCATTATGCAATCCCGGACGGTAGAATTATACCATTTTGTACGATGAACACATTGCATAGAGTACAGATCGAGAGGCAGTTTGCGAAGGTCGAGCGGCCTGTATCGGTTTGACTAATAATGCCGTCGTAAGCGAATGCCTGACGTTTCACGGTATTACCTCACATCCGTTGTACTTTTGATAATGAAAGTCGCTAACACAGATCCTTCCTGCTTCCAGTAGACCACTAATCTCAGGTAGCACTGCTAGGAGTGCATTTGTCATTTCCCGAACGGTGCTGCAGACCTGACTAAACCCTTCTTCACCCCAAAGTTTAGTGACGTTTGCGTAGAGGCACCGTCCGCCGCAGATTGAGAAGATGTCACACTGAGTGCATGGCGAAATAACCGACGCACTCTCTTTCAAGTTTTCAAGCTGGGTTTCACGTATGTTTCCCAAATAGAAGTCAGTCAGCCCTGCCATGACTGGACACGGGGTTATGTATCCGTCAGTCTGAATGTTGAAAAGGCTCCAACCGGCTCCGCAGCGAAGTCGACTGGGTTCGCCGAGCAATAGAGACTCCATCACTCCTAGGAATGGGTAGAGCCTCAGTACCTTTCCATCCATTCTCATCCGGTCGACCCAGACATCAATCAGCCTTTTCAATCGAGGGTTGTAACTGTTTTCGGTCCAGTAAGAGAAATGTCGCTTCGGGA
>PMBQ01000113.1 GCA_003152955.1 Candidatus Bathyarchaeota archaeon | reverse complement strand
TGGCCCGAAAGCACCGTATGGTTATGCTCGAGAAAGCTGTTCGAAAAACGGCCGCAGAATCAAGGATCACTCTTGAAGAATTGCACTGAGGCGTCGATACGGTTCCGTGCACTGGCCGGCTCCCTAGTTGTGTGACTCCCCTCTTCGGGTGTTCAGAAGCTTCGCTACCCGCCGTATCAATGCTGCCTCTGCGACTTATGTCCCGCACGAAAATCAAGGCGACGCAAACAGTATTCTTCGAGATCATTCTTGAAGAAACCTGTCTGCTATGTGGAGTGAAACCCAGGATGAAGTTCGATCTTTTCAACGAGTACCGAGTCGCTCGGCTGTAATCGACAACTGCTCTGCGTTCAGGAGAGCAGGGTGATAGAATCTTAAAGCCCAGGTTGACGGGGGCTCGCAGGAAATAGCGCGGCGGCCCGCTTGAGCGGGACACTCGCCCGGTAAGGGGACGAGCAACCAGTGAACTCGAAAGGGCCGGTCGCGCCTCCGCGTATAACTTGCTCAAGGCTGTTTGATTCATCAGAATCGCTACGAGTTGGGGCGAGAAACTTCCGAGGGCGGATTGGCCGCCGATTCCTGAGATTTGCCCCTTCGAGGACGGGCCAAATCTCTTCCCTGTCGTCTAACCAACGACAATATGCCTACTGTTTTCAGCGCGGGGAGCAAAATGCAAGTAGTCATATAGTGGAATGGGTCTCAGGCATGAGCTCCTAAGCTCGCCGCCTTGACAATGGCCCTTGCATCCTATATCTTCGCACAAGCTTGATTCTGATGCCGGAATTATTCTCAAGACAAGATTCCGGAGCTTCTGCGCGTTCCCCTTTTGTTGCCTTCTGTCGTCGAGCCGCCGCTCCTTGCTATGTTGTTCTTTTCATGTCGTGGTCGCCCTAGCAATTCAACGAGCGTTCCTTGCCAATGGATTCAAGGCCAGGTGTGTGTGTGCTTCGAGCAATCCCATACCTGAGCCTACGGGGACAGTAATCTGTATGCCTACGTCGAGGTACTCCGCAATTCGTCGCGCCATCACCTCCGAACGTGGCAGTAAATGCGCCATCTGGTCTACTCATTATTTGAGCCTAGGCGGCCAACGATCAGCAAGAATCAAACAAAGCTCAAAAGGTATTCTATGGCACATGACATCTTCATAAGCTACTCCTCCCACGATAAACCAGTGGCAGACGGGCTTTGTGCTGCACTTGAGGCAGAGAAAATCAGGTGCTGGATTGCGCCGCGGGACATCCTGCCGGGCATGAACTATGCGGAACTCCTCGTTGACGCAATCAATGACGCAAGAATCGTAATTCTAGTTTTGTCCTCGTACTCAAATGCTTCTGAACAGGTTCTTCGCGAGGCAGAAAGGGCGGTGAGCTGCGGCAAGATAATCATTCCATTCAGGATTCAAGAGGTGAGTTTGTCTCCGGCAATGCAGTATTACGTCAGTACAACGCACTGGCTTGATGCCGTAACGCCCCCGATTGAACATCATTTTTCTGAGCTGGCGGAAACAGTTAGGATACTACTCAAATTGCCACAAGGTGAGAAAGCAGAAACGGCTCAGCCTGTGAACCGTCGCTGGCTACCTCAAAGACCTATGCGCCGCATGGGAATTGCAGCAGCAGTCACCGTTTCAATCGCGGCCGCCATCCTCCTGTACATCTTATTCCAACCAGCGACTCCATTTCCCAATTTTGAGAGAGCCTATTTCGAACACCGGTATTCTGATGCTTTGGAACTTAGCAAATCAGATCGGAGGCTCGATAATATTGCCGCGCAGTATTACTACCTCCGTTCCTTTTCGGTTCAACACAAGGGGGATGAAGAAGCGCTCACGGCATGCAAAGATGAGTATAGACAGCTCCTGGAAAAGAATCCCCAATCAGCGGAGGCTCATTTCTATCTCGGCTTTGCCTTTGAATTGTTTCCTCGGTGGAGAACGGAACGAGATAGCGCTTACCTGTTGATCAACCAGGCGCGACAGTTGGGCTTGCGAGATCTGTACATCGAAGCCGCCAACGACGATGTGCTAATGAAACTGTGGCTCCCGGCGCAAACCATTCAATGTGCTTATCAAATAGCGCAGGAGTACTCCCGAGAGCCGATGGGATTGTTAACAGCGGCAAATGTCTATTATAACATGGCATCAGACACGCCCAAAGCCAGGCAATTGTATGTGAAAGCGCTGGAACTTTACCCGAAATGTGTGGAGGCGCGCCTTGGTTTGCTCAGGCTTGCTATTGGCCAAAACGCTTTTCCTGAAGCAAAATTGCATTTGGAAGCCGCAAAGCAAGTGAACAATACTGACATCGATGTGATTGACGCAACCGCGCGGCTCTATCAATCCGAAGGTAGATTCGACCTGGCGGAAAAAGAATTTGAAAAGGCAATCGCCACCTTTGGAGGTGAAAAAGTCGATTGGTACACGTCGCTGGCATATCTCTATCTAAGCCAGGACAAAATTGACGCAGGTATGCAGCTCATTGACGAAGCCCTCAAGAAATTTCCTAAAGAATCGATCCTATTTCGTGAGAAGAACGACCTGGAACAAAGGGGGCGTTGGCTAAAGTTGCAGAAGGGCCAGACACGGGAACTCGTGAAATGGTATGAGAACTACGACGAGGCGCGTCAGGAAGCCAAGAGATCGAAGCGGCCTCTCCTGGTGGATTTCTATACCTCGTGGTGCTATCCCTGCCGGATCCTTGAAGAGAAGACCTATCCTGATTCCATTGTGCAGGCGACTCTTCGCGCATTCGTTCCGCTCAAACTGAACGCTGAAGTAGAACTGACGACTGCAAAGCGCTATGACGTACGAGGCTACCCAACACTGCTCGTCCTTGACAGTGACGGGAAATCGCTTTTCGAAATATCAGGAGCACTCCCACCCCGGCCATTGGTCAAATCATTGCAGGAGGGGTATGCCGCATTTCTTAGGGGCGGTGATGCAATGAGCTACACACCGGATGTGTTCACCGAGGTTAAGAATCTGCAGGATGCATGCATTATCGCAAGAACAAAACACATTCCGATAATGATGGTTGTTGGCTCAAATGAATCGAAGTGGTCGGAACAACTCTTTTCGACGACTATGGCGGACCCGGCTTTGCAGTCGGCTTGTGCGGGAATCGTGTACTTGAAGGCTGATCCGCGCAGCGTAAACGAATATGCACGTGAGTTTAAGCTATCGGTATTCCCAACGATACTCTTCCTGGACGAGAAGGGCTCACTGCTGAGATCCTACTATGGATACCAGCCCCCTGCTGCACTTGCCAGAATCGTTCTGAACGCAAAGGAAGCCTATCGCGCCAATCGTCCGCTGACGCAAGAAATCAACTGGTTGTATGACCTGGAAGAAGCAAAAGCCATTGCCACCCTACGGAGGAAGAATATCTTTGTCGAGATCTCAGCAGAATGGTGTGAACCATGCAAACGGATGAAGAAGAGCACTTTTTCCGAGCCAGCGGTGCGTTTGGCGCTTGAGGAAGGCTTCGTCTGCGTCGAACTTGACGAAAAGCGGGATCGTGAAATGGTCAGTTCTCTCGGTGGGATCGTGTACCCGACGCATGTTATTCTGAATTCATCTGGCAGTGAACAGTTTCGTGCGATTGGCTACATGCCTCCCCTTGAGATAGTAGGCTGGCTCAAGCTTGATGAAAAGACGTTGATCCTCTCCCGGTTGGGACCGGAAGAGTTCAAGAAATACCAGGAACGCACGGAGCTTGCCAAATCACTCAATATCCGAGGAGAATTCGAATCTGCGATTGACGTGCTTCTTCCGTTTGCTGTGGCACACCCCGACCTGCCAGAGCTTCGTGCCGAATTAGGGAATGCCTACTTGAGCCTGAACAAACCCGGGAAAGCCATTGACAACCTGTTAGATGCGTTAGAACACGGCCAGAAGGTCGAGCGAGCTTTGGTCCGCAATCTGGTGAATGCATATCTCCAGCTCGGTGATACGGTCAACCTTGGAAAGTGGTTTGAATCAGCTGCCAGGCAACACCGTAGCGAGAAGGATATCATGACTCTGTTGTATCTAGAGCAGGCAGAGCAACAAGAGATACTCGGAAATCTGTCCAAAGCACTCGAGTGCGCATTGAACGCCGCACACTCGAGCCCTGGCGATTATCTGACACATCTTGAACTGGGACGTCTTCTTTATCGAAAAGGCCTGTTCGCTGATGCAAAGCGTAATCTTGTCTTAGCCAACCAGATCGACAAACAAGATCCGCAGGCGGTTTTCTATCTGGGATTAATCGCGGCAGCCAATAAGGACCTCCACGGACGAGACCGCTTTTTCCAGATGTCCCTTGACAGGACTCCCTGGGCGTCGAGGATTGTTGGTTGGAGAATTGAATACTGGTTTCGTCCAGGATTCAAAAAGTATCCGGGATATCTTGCAATGATTGAAGAGGCACTTCGCTTTTCCCCCTTGCTTGATCCTCGCGATCCTAACATGACTAACAACCTTGCGCAGTTCCTTGCGGATCAGCGAAAAGATCTCGATGAAGCAATGAGCCTGATAAACCTGGCGCTCTCCGATGAACCCGAAGATGCAACTGTTCTCGATACAAAGGCTTGGGTACAATATCAACTAGGCGATTATCGGGGCGCAGATTCGACCTTCCAAATTGTCGAAAGAAAATCACCGCAAAGGGATTTGGTGGATTACATTGAACTTTCATACCACAAAGGAAAGATCAAGCTTGCGCTTGGCGACACCATATCTGCCCGAAAAAGCTTTGAACTGATGCTGACGAATCCAGAGCCCGGAGCAGATAAGATTGACATGCAAGCAGAAGCCAGGGACATGCTTCGTCAGGTGAATCGCGTTCCATAAGGAGGGGCTTCCGCCTTCACCGGAACACAGGCTCGCACAGACATCGACATTTCTCTAATTGCCAAATGCCGCCACTTCCTATCCCGAGCGACTATTTCATCCCAATCGTGCTGGGCGCAACCGGTCACCGAGATCTTCGCCCGGAAGACATAGAGCCACTGAAGCGGGCAGTCCGTGGGGTGTTCGAAAACCTCCAGACAAGCTATCCCCACTCCGGATTGATCCTTTTCTCGGCGTTGGCTGAGGGTGCCGACCGACTTGTGGCAGATGTCGCGCTCTCGATGCCGCGTAGAATCGAGCTGATAGTCCCATTCCCGCTGCCGCTTGATGACTACATGCATNNAAGGAAGATCGTCGAAGGCAACGCGACAGACGCGCTATGCGGCAATGGGGGCACATATTGCGCGCCATAGTCAAATTCTGATTGCTTTATGGGATGGTGTGATTACGCTCGCACATGGCGGCACGTCACAAATTGTTGAATTCAAGCACAAAGGAATATCGGGCCCATCTACTAAGCATAGCCAACCGCTGGATCTTGTCGACAGCGGGCCGGTGTATC
>PMBQ01000268.1 GCA_003152955.1 Candidatus Bathyarchaeota archaeon | reverse complement strand
CCTACCAGCATAGGTCCCTTACCCGGAGCAGGTACTGCCACACCGAAAAACACTGTCTGGATGGTAACTGCTAGAGGGCGTGTCTTCTCAATGCAATGGCCATTTCCTCCAGCCGGAATTAGTCAATCGGGCGCTGCAACCGGGACCTCAATCAACACTGGTATCATGAAAATTGCATATCAAGGGACGTATGACAGCAAGCACGAAGGAGCCGGGGCATCCGGTAGCACTTATCCCAATGCACCCTACTGCCACGGTGAGCCACAGGGTACAGGCCCGGACACAGCAGAAACGCTCACTGGGATAACGGGTGTAACCGGTGGCTCTTTGACATTCATCAATCCTTGGATTACGGATATGATCACCAAGGAAATCAAGAATTCGCGTGCACAGCTCTACATCTACGCGAAAATATTGTACCCGAATTCGGCATCGAGCCCGTTGCAGTTCAACCAGCCGAGTGGCGCGATAGGGTTAGAAGCACTTAGCGGGTCACAGATATGGAAACTTGACGGAGCGCTCTTTGGTATCTACATACCAAGCGGGTCCAACATAGGATTCTACTGTGAAAGTTCAGCATGCGGCTCGTCTGTAACAGTTCCGCCAATACAACCAGGACAGAACTATTATGCGTTATTCTGTCCGAGTTGCAGTGGGCTGGGCTACGCATTTGACTGGCCTGGCGGCCCGAGTTTCTACTTCGGATACGCTTCGGTTTCAAGTCTTAGCTTGGATAGCAGCTACTTTTCCGGTTCAATACTTCTGGATGGACTATGGGAGCGAACGAGCTGTGCAGCCCCGTGAACTGCTCGGTTGGTTCATTACTTGTTTTTAATGACCTTGTTCATATCAAAATAGATGCAATGTAGTCTGCGCGGTGTTGTTGCGTGCTCCTGTAAAGGAATGGAGGTTTCTTCGTCGTCAGGAGTTATTGCTTCCTCCCGCTACGCAAGAATACGAGAAAACGCTGCCCGACGGTGTGGCAATTTTCACCGTGTAGGCCACTCCGGACGTAATTGCCGGTTGCCCTGTAGTTATAGTAACTTTGCAAGAACCTTGAGGGAGAAGCGAGGAAAACGTTGAGAGATCGGAACAAGTGCCAGATCGCATTTGCATCACGCCGTTAATTAACCAGTCTGAGCCTTCCAGATTGATCACTGAAGAGCCGACGTTCCTCACCCACATGATTAGCTTAGTTGGATTCGTCCAGTCATAATACTCCAACGTAATTTGAGCCGCATAGGGTTGTTGTGGCTGTGCTCCCTGAAGTGTCCCGAGAATTCCAGATGCATAGACATATACCATGATTGCTCCAGCGACCGTAATCAGGATCATGAACATGGCGGCAACAAGTGTGGATATCCCCTTCTTTCTTTCATATCGCATTACTAATTATGCCGCCTAAGTCTGCATGCTCAATTCCTTGAATGTCCGAACGTCAAGAAGCGCCGTGGTTGCTTCTTTCAGGGATGCTCCTTCGACATAGTTCACTTTCAAATTGTTCGCTAAGGTTCTGGCCTCATCCGTCAGCCGGGGGACTGTAATCAGATAACTCTCAGATGGTCTCGTGTCCTTCACTTTTGATGAAAAGTTGCGGACCACGTCGGTGGAGACACCGGGCTCGGATTTCACCGCGTCAATCGCGATGGTTTTGCTGCCGCCCCATCGTCCTTTCGCGACGGTAGCTATGATGTCGAATGGTTGGAGTTGGCCGGATCTCCCGGGGAGTTCACTTGGCGCTTGAATCGTCAGTCCCAGGTCTTCGAGCGTTGTGATTACGTCCGAGTACATGAGAATCTCTCGCCTTGTCTTCGTCAATGCGTCTGGGTTCAGTCTGTATTGGTAGACTGGGAGAAGCCTTGTTCTGTCTGCTGTGAACTGGTGGCGTTTCTCTCTACAAAAGTGTGAGTGAGAGGGAATGTTGAAGGATTCGTCGCAGCTGTCGCATTTATACCAGGCCCCGACCGCACGGTATTCGACTCCATAGTTGTGGAGGACGGTTTGGCATTTCGGGCAGACCAACTGGTCTCCCTTCTTGAAAGTGTCATCGCTGGCAACTTTGCCGCATTTCAAATGCTCGTAGAGAAAGCTGCGTTCAATGTTGAAGCTGAAGCATTTCGGGCACACGTACCGTGTGCTAACCTGATGCGAACCACACTCTGGGCACGCGGGCACCTTGTCAACAAGATCCGCCTGAAGCACCTTGGCTTCCACCATTCTCGAAAGCAAATCAAGCGTGTCAGCGTCGTTGAGTTCGACTACCTGTGTCAATTCCGGATATCGAATATCGTCGGTCACAGTGATCTCGGGGCTAACGGGAGTCCGCGGACTCCGAAGCATGAATAGGAGCATCTTTCTCGCTTGGGGATTGGAGTATACCTCGCGCTCCGGAGATTCCCGGGGCTTGGGTTCCAAGCGGCTAGTCACAGTCATTGCTGGCTTTCCTTGAAGACAGGTTCTAGCGGTCTTACCTCAAAGCCTTCCGATGTAATTCGATAGGATAACATCTTCTTGACAACGCGGACTCCGCGCATCTTCTGGATCTCAAGCATCTGCGTGATCGTATCTCTTTCGCGTATGTTGTGGAGGAGGAAGCTGCCTTCAGCGAGGATAGTCTCGAAACCGAATTTCTCAATAACAGAAGTAGGACACTCCGTCAAAACCAGGGTAGTTAGCTCGAGTTCAGAGAGCGCTCGGTAGAATTGAAGCAATTTGAACCGAAATTCGGATTCAGACCTGTATGTCCCGGCAATGGATACGAGAGAGTCGATTACGCACCTCTTGGCCGCAACTCTTTTCCTAGCGTTCGCTATGAGGCCGACTAGTCCGTCCAAGTCAAATTTCTCTGTTCCCAGTACGCCTCCTCGAATTTTCAGTTCGCCTCCTGGTTCCTCCTGCTGCGGTGAGGCATCTAGTAGCACAAGCTTACCTTGGCTTTCCAAGTCAAACATGTTCCAGTTGAAACGCATCATTGCGTTCGCAAAAGAATGAGTTGGTTCCTCGAGCGAAACGTACAACCCATTCTCAGCATATTGGGTTGCACCGCGGAACAGAAATTGGGCTCCCATAATCGTCTTCCCCGCTCCTGGGGGCCCAACCACCGAATGGACGTAATTACGCGGAAGACCCCCCTCGAGAACCTCATCGAGGCCGGTGATGCCAGTCCTATTTCTGCCGATTTCACTCATAAAGAGCACCAACTAACAGGATGCGAATGGGGATGTCTGGGTATAAAATACCCACGATTCAACTGTATTCAGTTCGCAGTCGCTTGGACTGATTCGGCCTGATTCGGGCAACAACCGCTTGGTAGTATTTCGGTGAGGAAATCAACACTTCCCCTTTTCCCAGCGAAGGCAGCAGGGACCATAAAGAGTCGGGNNCCTATTCCACGCTTTCTTCCCTGTCTCGCCATCTCCGTCAACATTGTGAGCGTCGCAGTCATAGTACGCCTCTTCGCCTTGCTGAGAAAGGTGTGGATCTCTTCCATGAAGATCAAGATCGGTGCGGAGTCCGTGAAGTGCGTCTTGTAATCAAATATCTCTTTGAGTAAGTGTGCAACGACAATGTTGCGAAGAATATCGGATGATTCACTCACATCTATGACGGATATCCTACTAGGCACAAATAGGCTCTCGATAGGGATCTTGTTGAAGTTCTCTCCAGCTTGGTTGGCGTCCAGTACTCCGGCGCGATGTGCCAGCGAGAGCTTAGTGTATAGCCCCATGTGCGCCTCGGCCACAACCTCGGGTAGCGATGCCCGGTCAACCTGCGCGTCTATTCTCTTTTTCAACACCTCTAAGACAGTACCGATCTCATACTCGCGGAAGCCTGAAACCTCCTTCGCTTTCCTCGCGATGTCGTACATGTAGACTCTCTCGAAAGGGGTCAGCCCAAGCACTTCACTGAAGATCTCTATGTCTACATCTGCAAACGGTATCCCAAACTTCTTTGCGTCAGCGTTTCGACTTCGATTGGGGGCGGGAACGTACACCTGCAGATTTTTGACTCCCTGAGGTTTCTTACCGAACTGCTCTAAGATCTGAATGAGCGCGTCGGTAGGCTCGTTCATGCTCACATATTCGCCTTCAATATCGAAGATTAGGACGGCACGGTTTGAGTT
>PMBQ01000029.1 GCA_003152955.1 Candidatus Bathyarchaeota archaeon | reverse complement strand
ATTAAGTTTAACGGCACACAGTGGATTAACGTTCCATTGACTACCACCAACGTTCCCGAAGGCACCAATCTGTATTTCACAAATGCGAGAGCCGTGGCAGCGGTTGGCGTCAGCGGGTCGATTGCCAATACTCAGGTGGCAGTTGGAACCGGAGTGAATACGCTCGGGGGCTCGGCCAACCTGACCTTCGACGGTAGTTCGATGTTTAGGGTTTCCTTCACCGGGGTTGTTGGGACTGAAATCGGAACACAGGGGCCCGTCGTTTATTCTTATGGCTCAACTCCGCTTTTATTCTTCCGGGCATCGTCTGGTACCTTTGCCTCTCCGGGGTATCCGTTAGCCGGAGGGTTTCTTGGTATTATTAATGCTGCTGGCTGGGACGTTTCGGCAGGTACTTGGCAACGCAATGCGCGACTGAATTTCAAACCAGCGGAGAATTGGACAGCAACCGCTCAGGGAACATACACAGAACTTTTATTGACATATCTCACAACAAAAACCCTTGCCACGGCATGGTCTGTCACTCCAAGTTCGACGACACTGGACTTCCAAATACCGAATGGTGGACTGTATCTTGGAGATATAACTGTCGGCCTCGACCCACTTTCTACGGGATGCACTAATTTGATTTCAGCGACACCTACTCTCGCCAACACTCAGACTTCGCTCGTGCTGGTAGGGAGGGACAAGGGCGCGACATTATCTTCCATTGGTCAGATTAACTTTGGACACTATAATTCCGGCACATGGTATAGAAATGCTTTTATAAATGGTGAGACTGATAGCCTTGTTGACGCTGGCAGGATTTCGCTTTTCACTAAACCTACGGGTGGAGCATTAGCAAGGCGACTCATAATTGATAGTGTTGGTGACGTTACGATTGGAGCAACGGCGTATACCGGGACAGGCTCACTTTACGTTGGTGATGTTGTTTCGTCTGGTAATTTTAAGAATACCGGGGTGGGCAACAACCTTATCACTGGTCTCCTTCGGTGGTACGCTGATAACACTTACGACATAGGCAGTGCATTGGTGGGCCGTCCAAGAAATTTGTACTTGGGAAGCAACTTCGCTTCCGGTGGAACCGTTACCGTAACTGCACCATCCTCGGCGTCAACCACCGCGCTGACCATCACTGGTACCTTTACTGCTACCGGTGCTGTCAATGCTTCGTTCATGGCGCCCACAATGACAGTGGCCCCCGCTGGTGCCTCCGGGTCGAACTACATAGCAATGGACGCCACCGCCTATGTGACCGGGGGTGTGGCGTACTCTCAGACGGGACCGGGGGCAGGGGTGGTGGGATTACGCGGGACAGTGACGATTCATGCTACCGGGGCGACACCCAATAGCGTTAGTGCTCTCACTGGCATGATTTATTCCGACACTGGCTCCCCAACAGTTACCAACGGATATGTTGTTTCGGCAAGATGGGCAAAGGCCGGGACCCCCAACATTACAAACGCTTACGGTGTCTATATTCAGAACTGTACATGGGCCGTGACCAACAATTATGGCCTGTACATTGAGGCCATCTCGGGTGGCGTTACCTTAAACTATGCCATCTACACGAATGCAGGGTTGGTGAGATTTGGCGGAGCTTTCGGGTGCAACGCTGCAACACCCCAGACCGCCGCCGCCTCCGGTGGGGCTCTTGCGGCCTATGTGACCGGAGTGTTTGGATTAGATACGGGGGCACATATGTTGGCATTGTATAATCAGGTTGTTGCAATCAGGGCGGCACTTGTAGCGAACGGTATCATGTCATAAACAGGAGGATGCTATGGAAGATATCACCGTCAAAGCGAAAATTGACATCGCGGAACACGAACTTCAACTCTGGAAGAATACTGCATATCAATTTGAACTCAGAGCAAGGATAGCAAAGAGGGCAGAGAACAAGGACATGCAGGATAACGCAACCCTTGAGTTGGAGAAAGCGACCAAATTGATAATTGAAATTGAAAAAGAATTGACTGAACTCAAAAAAGAGGTATAAATCGTGATGTCGAGATCATGTAAGGAGCCTAAATTGATAGAACCCTTCACGCCGTGGACAATTCCTTCACTCAAGGAATATTTCGAGAAGCAGTTTGATGGCCTCAAAGAGCTTACGGATATGGAGCGCAAGCTTCATGCCTTGGCACTTGATGTAGCCAAGAAAGAGAGCGAACGCAGGCTTGAAGGGATGAACGAGTTTAGGGATACTTTAACTGATCAGGCAAATACATTTCTGACACGAGAAATATGGGACAGGGAGCACAGAAACTTAACGGAAAAGATAGACGATATAAAAACTTGGAAGGCGGTGCAAGAGGGTGCACGATCTGAATCAATCAAGATAAGTAAACGGGCAAATGTCGCTGGATGGATTGCAATTGTAATTTCTGCCGTAGCTACAGTTCTACATTTCATTAAATAACTACAAGGAGGAACCATGCTACACCATGCGTTGTTTGTGTTTCAATCGATGGTCTTGATGTTTCAGGCCGCTTTACCGCCTGACATCTGGGCCACACTCGTTCCAATCATCATCGGCGCGGCAACGCCGTTCATCGTTCAGGGGGTGACGTGGGTCGTTGTTAAATACATGCCCCAGATTACAGGATGGGGAGTCGTCGGTATTTTGGTTCCAATAGTGGCGGGTGCAGTAACACTCGTTACTAACTGGATTACCACGACCGGACCCTTGTGGTATGCTCAGCTCGGCCTCGGACTCGTTGCGGTGTTTGTCAATGAACTCTACAAACAGATCAAATCTGGGAGCAACGGGCCTGTGTCGGCCAATATAGCAAGGGGCGTGAAGATGATCGCGGTCGTTCTACTCATTCCTGTGGTCATGTCATTGAGCGCCTGTTCTACAGCTATCCCAATCGGAGCAACCGCTTGCTCAATCGGTGATCAGGTGTGCTACTGGCAGGGACAACTTTGTCAACTCATGCCACACACACAATTCAAAAGTTCGCAGGACTCAGCGGCTTTTGTTGCGAAGCAGAAATACATCACGGACACGTTGTATGTCCTTGCAGGGCAGCTCCGAGCAGTAACCAAGTGAGGTGATATGGAAATCCTCATTATTGTTCTGGCCCTTGCTATTGTAATCATCGTGTCAACGGTGGGCCTTGTCACGGTGTCTCTCCGGGTACTCAGCATGTTCGAGTCCCAAAGTTCAAATCTTCAACCGTTGATTGATAAGTTAAAAACGAGTGGAGATGCTCTAAAAGCGACGGTGGACGCTAATCCGCCACAGTAACAACTTCTTTCACAAGGTGCAACATGGCAGCAGCCGATTTCACAGCCCTTACTGCGCAGGTCACGGCAAATTCCGATGTCGAAGCCAGTGCGGTGATTCTCATCAACGGTCTCGCGGCCAAGCTTATTGCCGCGNNTTGCCGCGAAGAATGACCCCGTTGCGATTCAGGCGTTGGCCGATCAGTTGAAGGCCAGTGCGGAACCGTTGGCCGCCGCAGTTGCAGCCAACACGGAAGCTGCAGGGTAACCAAAATCGGGGTAACGCTAAGTAATTGGGCGTGGTGGGGGGTTCGACCTCCCCCCGCCCCGACTACCACAAAAAGAGGGCTATCATGTTAAGAACATTCAGATACGGTAAAAAACTCCCGGTTATCGACGATAGAACGCTTAAGATGGAGAAGTATTTGCAACCAAGTCTTCCCATGTTACCGGAGTCATACAGTGTGTTGGACCGGATTTTACCTTCATTTCCGGGTCAAACAGTTGAGACGTTGTTTCCGATGGACGGAAATGACACGAAAGGGTGTTGTACAATTGCAACAGTAGCACACGCAGAGACAGGATTCAGCGGTTTGATTGGAAGAATTTATGTGATGCCTTCAAGGGATGTCGTGAAAGCATACCTGAAATTGGGTGACGGGCAGGACAATGGACTTGTTTGGTTAGATGTTATGAAGTATTGGCGCAATCATGGTTTCAACGGTCATAAAATCTTCGCCTTTACTTCCTTAGAACTACGGAACCATGACAGCCTCAAACGGGCAATCATGCTCTTTGGCGGGGCACCGATTGGTTTCCGAGTCCAAAAAGACGCAATCAAGGACTTTCGAAATCACACACCATGGACACCCGGAAGAACAGAAGGCGGTGGCCATGAAGTCTTTGCCACAGGGTGGACACCGGATTGGATTGAACTCCTCACATGGGGGTCCCGTCAACGAGCAACATGGCCATGGTACGATGAAATGCCCGATGAAGCAAGTGCCGTGCTCCCCGGTGAGGCACAAAACGGGGGATTTACCCCCGGCGTGGACTATGCAACACTCCAGCAGGACCTCACCGCCATAAACACATAAGGAGGCTGTTATGAAGTATCTTACACGATTCATTTTAATCTTGTTCGGCCTATTGGTATTTCAAGAATGCTTTGCCGGAAACGCTTACCATGTTACGAATATTGGAAGTTCCGGAAATAGTGGGTCGGCTTCAAGCCCATGGGATTTCTACTCCGCTGTTCAGAAGTCGTCCGTTGTTCAACCGGGGGACACGATCTGGGTACACGGTGGGGCGTACACTAACACCCATGCTGGACAAACCAACATTCCTGCGCTTGATATAACACTTCAAGGTACAGCATCGGCACCCATTATCATCCGAAACTATCAAAACCAGAAAGTTACTTACGACGGCGGGGACAGCCGGGGTGAATGTATTGTCTGGTGGGAGGCCAACTATACATGGCTCTGGGGAATTGAATTCTTCTCTTCGGCC
This sequence comes from Candidatus Bathyarchaeota archaeon, assembly GCA_003152955.1. Next base: position 22,693 of record PMBQ01000029.1, on the reverse strand, counting down.
AATGGACGTGCTGACCCAACGAGTGGGCAGGGGGGTCAGCCAATTTACCCAACGATCTCTTACGTGCCACGAGGCGGCGGGGTCGAGATGCGGGGAGACATTGTACTTAAGGGCAATAAGCTGATAGCCTGTACCTTCCATGATGCACTCGGTGGATTCATCTCCACTAACTCGCTCAGCAATACCGAGGTTATCGGTTGTCTCTTCTACAACAATGGCTGGACGAATACTTCGGGTGGCAGGGGACAGCATGGCCACAACATCTATGTTCACAACACCTCCGGACAGATCAATCATTTCATTGACTGTATAGCTTGGGGCGCTTTCGAGAACAACATCCAGTCTTGGTCTGGAAACAACGGCGAGACCGACGACCTGTACTTCGATGGTCAGGTCTGTATCTCCAACGGCTCCTATGTTGACGGTGGATGGATAGTTGGAACGGGGCTTGCCATTAAGAATGTTACCGTTGTCAATTCCATGCTCTATGACCCTGCACCTACTGGGTTTGGCGTGAAATTCGGATACAATTCAGGTAATGATGGATTTGTAAGCGGCAACATCTCCAACAATTACTTCTCGGCTTACGATATCAAGTTTATCGCCACTCAAGGTGGCGTGACGTTCAATAACAACATGATCTCCACCCCTAACCTTGAAGGGAACGTATATACAGGTTCGGGTAATACGATCACCAGTTCCAACCCAACCACCGACGTGGTGTTTATTCGTCCTATTAAGTATGAAACGGGCCGAGCCAACATCATCGTTTACAATTGGTCGAAGAAACCTTCGGTTACGGTTGATCTTTCGTCGGTGTTGAAAAACGGTGACATCTATACACTTATCGACGTTCAGAATCCGACGACCACGCTCCTTACCGGAACATATTCCGAGCCGCTGCCCATCTCAATGACCGGGACCACTGTGGCACAGCCGATAGGGAACGCCCCAGATAGGCGGACACATACTTCGTCTGAGTTTGGGTGTTTCATTGTTTCTGGTGGAACGGGGTCTGCTCCGCCTCCACCCCCTCCTCCGCCCGTTGGCCAGGTGCCGGTCATTACATCATTTTCAGCCACCCCTCCAAGTTTAAGTAATGGAGCAGGACCAGTCAAGTTTACGTGGGTGATACAGGGGGCCACCACCGTCAACATCAGCGGCATTGGAAGCGGTTTGGTTCTCAGTGGTTCTCAGACAATTACTGTAGCATCAAGTACATCATATACACTCAGTGCCATAAACCCAACTGGCACTGTGACAAAGACGATCAGTGTTTTAGTCATTACACCGCCCCCACCTTCCGTAGGTTTTGCTGTTGGTGGTCAAATAGTTGTCTCCCCGGCCACGGATGTTCTCAATGCACGATCAAAGCCAGCGATGGGGAACAACATTATAAGACAAGAGGTAACTGGGTCTACCGGAACTATCATCGGTGGCCCATCCATTCAACCTACTACAACATGGTGGCAAATCCGCTGGGCTGACGGTACTGTTGGGTGGTCCGTCCAAGGATACCTCGTTCTTACGGGGGTCACTCCACCTCCCCCTCCTCCGATCATTTCTTACGCCGGGAAATATGACACACTCCGTACCCCGGCACAGACTTTCATAGTGAGAAAGGGAGCAGCGGATTCACTTTTTAATTCTACAATCCTCTTTTTTACAACCGGGGCAAAATTTGACACAACAGTTGGGACGATCACGACACGATTCCAGAAATCCCCAACGTCGGTTGAAAAATAACATTTCAGCAAGTGATTGTCGCATAGGAGATTGTCATGAAAAACGTATCATTTATTCTTGCCTTTGCTGTCCAATTTGCCTGTGCGCAATCCCTTGCTGGAGGTTCATCCTCTTCAGTGTTCCATGAAGCCGATTCCGTTATGGTTTCGGTCCCTTGCGCCGATGTCAAAGACCACGTAAGGGTGGGGAACATTCTCCGTTGTTACCCTCGGGGTACAGTGGGATGGATTGTTGATGGACCAGCATCAGATTCGCTCGGTGTTGTCTATTGGAACGTCTGGTGGAGAGACAGTCTATTCACCACTAATCCGCAGTCGTGGTGCAAGGAAACTGACATGGTGGTAACGAAAGCGTTTCCAATTGTCGTAGATCAACTTCCTACGGCAACCTTCACGGTCAAACCGACATCCGTATCGGCAGGACAGGGCGTTGTCACCTTCAAGTGGACAACCAAGAACGCTACGTCTGTCGGCCTTGAGGGATGGCCTGGGTATCAAAATCTCAATGACTCGGAAATGGTTCTCATTACTTACAGTCAAACGGTAACCCTGACCGCGACAAATGTGTACGGAATGGTACAAATCCCCGTTACCATTCCTGTCATTACCCCTCCTCCTCCAATACCAACCACGGTAGCCGTAGGGGTTCGAGTCGTTGTTATTCCTGTTAACGGTTTGAATGTTCGTTCGATGCCATCAATGGTAGGAAATTTTCCTATATGGGTGGAGAAAAAGGGACAAGAGGGTATTGTTATTGCGGGTGCCACAGTAGCTTCTGGCTTTACTTGGTGGACTGTTCAGTGGGATGATAAAAAGAGCGGGTGGTCAGCCGACACATATCTTATGCCAATAGCCACTCCACCCCCTCTGCCTTATCCATCGATAGCGGATAAACACGATTCGCTGACATTCACCACAAGTGGATTCGACCCTATCATTATCCAATGTCTGTATCCGCGGATGGGGTCAGCAGACACTTCCATGACGATGGAACCTTTTTACTACGTGAGGCCAAAACCACTGGGTCTGGGGTTCGATACGACATACATTACAGCAACATACCGCTTCACAAAGCCGAAGAATTCGGTGGAACGATAAACACCATCAAAGTACAGGCTGATCAACTCTGAAGAATGAAGACAATTTGGTTCGTTATGGCAGAAACAGAGGAGGGTCTTTTCCCGATAGTTACTCACTCGGGGAAGGTTGCGCAATTTCAGTCGATTTCTGAGATGGAAAGAGTGGTGAAAGAGCAAAACGTCATTAGATGGCAAGCATATGTCTGGGTCTTTCCAAAGGAAGTAACTCACGAACGAAAGCAGAAAGGGGATGTCCGTGCAACAGTACCTCTTAAATCTGACCTTCAAGTTTCTCGGGATTCCATATATTTACGGCGGGTCGTCACCCCGCGTGGGTTTTGATTGTAGCGGATTTGTGATCTGGATTTTACAAGTCTTTGGACGCTTACCATCCGGGGATTGGACATCTGAAGACCTCTCAAAACTCTTCACAAAAACGGACAGTCCACAAATAGGGGATTTAGCCTTCTACGGCGGAAACCACACCGTTTCCCATGTGATGATGTGCATAGGAAACGGTACGGTAATAGGGGCTTCAGGCGGGGACCACACTACCCTGACGGTCGAGGATGCGTTGAAACGCAACGCCATGGTCAAGACCAAACCAATGCATTACCGTAGTGATTTTTTATTTACTGTTGATACGACATCAAAAATCACTACTTAGACCAACGATCGATACACTGATCAATTCTGTTGAGCAATGTTTCAACGTCCACCATCTTCCTTGGCGATTTCTGTACTTCAGCCAGATCGTTCCGTATCCCCATGAGTTCATCGATAAACCCCTTTGTAGCAGGTTCTCTCATGATGCCTTCTCGTTTTTCTAATTCAGTAACAAATTTATCTGCTAGATCAAATGCTCGAGAAGCGCTGGTAACAATGGACCCGTCCCTTTGACCGTGGAGATGGAGTGCTACGTTGAGCCAGAGTACCTTGTGTTCGGATTTCATTACTCCTCCTGTATGTGTTTAGTATTAATGAGAAACATGTTCATTGAAACGTGACCTGGTATCTTTATGAAAGACACATCACCCATAGTCTCGACCAGAATCACGTAATCTAGATTAGACAGCAAGAACACATCTCCTTCGTTCTCCGATAGAAAAACCGCTACGCTATCAAATCTAGCGTTACCAAGGAGGCGATTTCCTACCTCCAATAAACTATCTGAATCTGCAGCTATTGATAGCTGGTTCACATTTGCCCTTGTGAACTGCTGGCTGCTGGCTATCGACACCCCTATTAATAAAAGAATGACGAATTTCATTTACTCCTCCTCGATGTGTGAACCTTCCTTGTCTCTTGTAACGCGTATCACCGATGCCGGGGCAAAGGCCGCGTCCGGGATGTGAGATATGATGTAAGTAGGCAGCTTGCCTCTTGTCGACACAATATAATTAAGTACGCTCTCCATTGAATCCGAATCCAGACCCTCAAAAATTTCGTCAAAGAAGGCTACATCCACCGATATCCCGGCGTAGTCCTGCATGAGGCGCTGCCATGCGAACATCATTATCATGTCGATGCGCTGGGCCTCTGAATTAGAAAGCGATGTGTAGGGGACGATCTCCCCGCCATTAAGAATTTCGAGAGATATCTTGTCCTGCACGTTCCCGGATTTGGCGGTCGTGGTGCTCGAGAGTTGAACCGCAAGCAGACCATCTGTAATTCCGGCTGACGCTTCCAACGCATACACGTTCAATTGCTCGATCACCGAATCCATGAGCAGGGCCATGACCCCGGACCGGGAGTACGCCTTTTTCCAGAACTCGAGTACCCGGATTCTCTTGTCGAGTGCGGCATTCGTTTTGCGGAGTTTGGCCATCTGCTTGCTCATCCCGATCACCTGCTCCGTGATGTGGCGCTGGAGGTCCGTATCACCGGATTCAATCCCAGCAAGCTCCTCCTCATCATTTCTAATGTAAAGTTCTATCGCAACGATGTCGTTTTTTAAGTCTTCATATTTTTCAGACTCAACAAGTTCCTTGGCAAGAATGGCATACTGCTTATCATACCCCTCACATTCCTTCATGGATACTTCATTTATCTCTATCATACGTTTTTCCGACATTTTTTGACCGCACGTAGGACATACATCCATCTCGGCCATCTTCTTTTGAAGCTCCACCGCCCGTTGACGCTGGTGAACACAAGATACCATTGCAGCATTCACATCCTTAGAACGTTGTGGAACGACTTTTGGTAGCTGTTTCTTGAGTTCTGATAACACAGCTAACCGAGTTTTTATTGATGCTTTGATCTCTGTGATGTCTTTTTGGGTTTTTTGTTCAGATTCTTCTTTAAGGGACGTGCATTTTCCGTCCAGGATATCGATCTCATTGACATTATCCCTATGTCCCCGAATACAGATATTCCATTCTTCGGTAACCTTTTCACGTGCATCGTGAAACCTGTTAAGATCGACGAGTTCCTCAATAAGTTCCTTACGAGCGCTATCACCTGCGCGGGTGAGCCTGAAGCTGCAATGACCATATAAGGTGCATCCGGAAAATGTGGTCGGGTTAACGCCCAGAAATTCATTGATTCGTTTCTGATTAAGAGGAATTGTGCCCATCTCAACCAATTCATCCCTCACCCAGAATTTGAGAGACTTCCCTTCAACCCTCTCTATCGTGAACAGCACCCCGTCCTTATCTCCGAATACTTGGACAGTTCCGAATTTCGACCCGCGCCTTGTCACAGACTTGTCCCCTCGGGCGGTGACTCCTGTAACACCCCATGCAATAGACTCGTATATTGAACTCTTCCCGGCCCGATTTTTTCCGGCAATTGAATGGGTTCCGTTAGTAAACTCAAGATCGAGCTTGTGAAACTGCATGAAGTTTTGTGCCCTAACCCCGCTAATGTGTATCATACATTTACCCACGTTTTGTAGTTAATGATCATTGAAACCCCCCTGTGGTGTCATCTTCATCGTCATCACCGCTTATGATCGCAATAGTGGCAACTGCACATGCAAGTCCAACTACCAAGAGAACCCAGAACAATGGCCAGTTCATTTACCCCCCAAGAATATCATACCCGTATCAACCATCTTTTTCAAGTCTTTTGCTTCCACGCCTTCCCGCTGTGCGTACTGCTCGAGCAATTCCCGGTCCGTGGTTCCCCTTATCTTCCTACCCGTCTTGAGTTTCGGTTTCAAGACCACTCGCACATTTGACGCACTCCCCGCTTCACGTGGGTCATCAGTAACAAAACGGTAAAAATTTCCATCGTCCCGAATATCGCCTGGGTCCTCGACGGTTAGAAATTTGGGGTGCTTGATCGGGTATTTAAGCCCAATGTTACTACTTTCATCAATAATCAGAACATGGTGCTTTTCCTTGTCACCAAAATTCATTGGATATGGTGCCCCCACAATCCAAATATTGGGTTTAATGGTCTGGGGTTCATGGATGTGGCCACAGAATACGCGTTTAAATCCTTTGAGGAATGCAGGGTCCACGCCTTTCAAAATCGGACGATTATAGTGAGCGCCGAAGATGGATTGATGCATGTAGAGCGTTACGCCGGAGGGTGAACCAAGCACTTTAAGCGCCTCTTCAAAACCCTCTTTCATGAAAGGGATAAAATACTCACCATTCCCTCTTGTCGGCGCTGTTATCACGTCCACCTTTTGGGCCACATCTTCCAGCATGTAAGCCGTATTGAAGACTTCTCCCTCCATGGTGATGTCGTGGTTCCCGGTGAGGACAATTATTCTTCCAAACCGAGCTGCATATTTCTCAATTGACTGCTTGCATAGGTTAAATGCTTCCGGTTCTACCTGACCACGCTTGTGGAACACATCCCCGAGATGAATCACGCGGTCGCACTTTTCCCGAATCCCGATCTGGAGCGCCTCACAGAACGCCTGAATCTGGAGAAGCAGCCGGGAATTGACCGCCATGTTATAGTTGGCGAAATCCTCGTGGTTGCCAAAATGGGTATCACTAATGATAAGTGTTTTCATTTCCCATTCTCCTTTCCCTCTGCGGGACGGGCGAGAAAGGCCATCACAATCTTTTCGGGTGTCGGGGGCCAGTTTGTACCGCTGTTGTATGTGTTCCGTAGCCATTGAGTCGTGAAGTCCACAAATTCCAGCAGTTCTTTCTCTCTCAGCCTCTCCACCCCCGGAGTGGAGGGTTCCCCCTCCCGATAATAGGGCACACAATGAGGGTAGTCCTTGGTCTTTGTCCAAAGGTGATTCAGGTCGTTGTGGTAGATGACTTTCGGGACTTCCATAGCATCTTCCCTTGTCGGCATCCCCTCCACCTTTGACGGAGGCGAAGGGAAATGACAGTATGCAAGAATCCGCTTTGCAAGGTCAACCGTTATGTCAAACTCTGCGGACAGTTCTTCGGGTATCGGCATCCCCTTTGACGGAGAGGGGGTCATTCCTGTCGTTTCCATATTGGGTAAAGCCTCCTTTCGACTAAGCACCCACGTTGCCGGAATCTCTCGTTGCCCTTGAGGTGGTCTGGTAGCGAATCGTCGCTTGTGTGAATTACAACGTGACACGGCAATCCGCAGACATTGCACGTCCAGCGTTGGACGATTTCAACTGGCGCTGGAATGATGGTCTTTGTCTTGTCCATTGTTGTCCCACTCTCTGGCGGCTTCAGCGTTGAGGTCATGGCTTGCTCCTTGTAAAGTACCAGGGTTTTTCCTCTGTGGGTGCATTAGCAAGAATCTCATTTAAGAATGCTTCCCTTGTACGACGAAGTTCCTTGATAAGTTTCCTCATCTTTCTGGGGTCATGACTTGCTTCCGTCATCTTGTCAGCAAGGTTCTGAATCAGGCCCGACAGATTTTTCGTCAGTTCTTCCTCCTGCTCCACCCTCGTTGACATACTTTTCAACAAATCAAACTTTGTAGGGCACGGCTCTCCAACCGCGTGTAGTGTTCCACAATCTGTGTGGAATACCAGTGGTGATTTCCACAGATCACTTGGCGGTCCTTCAGGCCCCCACGGTTTTCCTACAATTTTCCCTCTTTTTTTAGCCTTTCTGCCCACATTCTTTGCGCACATTTTAGTTTCCTCACGTCTAGTTTGTTTTCATTAACTCCTACCATCTTCCAATGTTCCTTCTCAACCTTCGGGTGGCAGAAAAACCACTCCGGAGCAAGAATTCCGTTCCGCACAAAAAGAATCATGCGCGGGATGTCGTCCCGGAGCCTAAGTCTCTCCCAAGCGTGGAACGAAGAGTCGATATCTGCATTTGGGTTTTTTGCAACATCGTCCACAAGAAACTGATTAACAAAAGTTCTATATCTATCCTCTGCTTTGGATTTGTTAGCGAGAGTCGCCGGGGGCGGATACGGCATACGAAACACCTTTCGACAAAATCCGGCTGGCATGGCGTAGAAACATGATAATACGTAAGCATGCGGATCAAGACTAAATTCCCCACAAAAGCTAGAGATCTTGTTGAAATAGGGACGATCATGTAGGAAAGAGTATGCGAGTTCCTTTGGATTGTCAAGCCTTTCGTTGACATAGCGCACGTAAATTGCACGCACCATCTCGGCTTTAGCATCCATCGATGAAGGCGCACCAATGACTTTATATGTACTCGGAAGCTGACTTCCATCCTCTCCGTATTGTGCTTTAACACTTATATACCCTTTCTCGGCAAGATCCACTAATTGTGCTCTAGTACTAGCCGGAGAAGCACCTATATTTTCTGCGATTTCTTTGAGAGATATCTGTATCCATTTTCCACCACCTTTGATACGTAACAAGTCATAGGCATCCATCGCGGCCCTCCCATACCAGAAAAACGCGGAGAACCCAAACTCGCTTTCATGGTACTGAGGTCATACCATATCTTGATACTACGAATCCAGATACATATATAAGATACCGTATGGAGTTCGTGAAAGCGAATTTGGGGTCCGTACGTTTTTTCTGGTAGGAGGATGGCGGTCATGGCACACGGTAACGAGCGAGGTGTTGTATGATGGTGCTACGAACGGAAATGGTATGGAACCACCAGCAGTACCGGGATCAATCCTTGCTGACCGACATTTTCCTATTATGCTATAAAAGACGCGCTCACATACGCGTGAATCCGTCGTCCGTGGAGTCCATTCCCCATGAGGTTACTTCATGAAGAAGGAAAATGTGGATAAAGGAAAGGAGAGAAAAGAACTCTCCTTTCCTTTATCGGGCAACCAAAAAGCGGTTGCCATCTTGGCTTGCAAAACTTGTAGAGAATTCAGGCCACGTCAGACTTCCTTCACAGCCGGAATCTGTTTCAGATCAAAAAGGTACGTGTGGTCTACTGACCTCCCAAACCCAATTTGGTGCCCTCTCAGATGAAAATTTACAAGATACAGATATGTAAGGTTTGTGGGAGGAAGCGGTGGCTTGCCACAAATAAGGAAGCCAAATCCGGATTTTATTCCGTTGGTGACCCGGAGATGGTGGTGTGTGACACTTGTAAACAGGAGAAAGCGAATGCCTCATAAATTCACCCACAAGCGGGAAGTCCTTGTACCCGACACCCATTACAATGACAAACTTAAGGAGATATTCAATGCGTGTGGCCTCTGGATTCTCGAATGCTCTCTCCCTATTAACGAGCATCACGGAAAGGGCATTACTGTATGTCTCTTTGATGAGCAGGGCCTTAATGCTGCCGGTAAAAAAGGCCACAAGGGGTGGATTGGTAAATCATTTACAAGTGATGACATCCGGTATGTTGTTTTTCCTGACACTAACGGCGGGATTTCTGATACTGGCGGTTTTGAGCGTGCCATTGGCGTTCTTAACGCCGTGGACACCCCTAAAGGTATTATCCGTGTTATCACGACCAGAAAAGAACTTGACATAGCTATTACGTATCTCAAATCATTGGCATATGTCGTGTGTGATTTCGAGACAACCACCATTGACCCGTTCTCCCCAGGTGCTCGGGTTCTCACGCTGGCCGCAGGAAATAAGGACCGCGTGTACGTGATGCCGATGTCGCACAAGGACAGCCCATGGCGCGGTAACGTGACTGCCCAACGTGACTTCATCCACGCCGTGTATTTTTCCAAACATCTGGTGGCCCACAATGCAAAATTCGAACTCCGATGGTTCCTCGCGCTTGGCCAACATCTTCGAGAGATATCATTCGACCCGATGGTGGTACACCATTTACTCGACGAAAATTCGGCCCATGATCTTGAAACCCTTACAGCGCAACATACTAAATTTGCAGGATATTCACATGAATTTTCTGCCTCGCTTGAGGATAAGCATAACTACGAGTCTGCTCCTTTTGATCGCCTTTGTCAGTATAACGGTATGGATGTTCTTGTTACTGATCTGGTTGCTATCGCCCTTCGCGATGAACTGGCGAAGGTCGAAAATGAGCAAATAAAATATTGTTGGGACCACATCAATCGCCCTCTAATTCATCTTCTGGCTGAGATGGAACATGCGGGGTTCATTTTGGATGAGAAGGAACTCGATCGATTGATCAGGTGGTATGAAACACAGCAGTCGTGGTATGAAGTGAAGATTAAAGATTATAAATTCCTTAAACAATTCTTCACTGATCGTCCCGATTTCAACTTCAATAGCACCCCACAGATGCAAACCCTCTTATACAATGAGTTGAAATTTAAACCGATGCGCCAGCACATGACGGAACCATCTACCAAATTTCCGAAGGGTCAGCCATCCACCAACAAGGAGGCCATCAAGGCAATGAAGGTAACGGGCCAGCACAAGACTGTGCTTGATGCCCTGTCCATGCGGGTCAAATGCGCTTCCATGCTCAAGTCCTTCCTGTACGTCTTCCGTAACAAGATTGAGGAATCCACGGACGGTGTGCTCCACACCAATTTCAATCAGCACATCGTGGAGACTTTCCGTTTGTCGTCGTCCGGGCCGAACATGATGAACCTCCCCAGATCAGAGGATTTGGCGGCGTTAGGGCTCGAGTTCCCAAAACGTGCGTTCATCTCCCGGTTCGATGGTGGGGAACTCATACAGGCCGATCTTTCCCAGATTGAACTCCGTGTGGCTGGAATGTATTCCAAGGACCCTGTGTTTGTTGACGCGTTTGCAGAGGGTAGAGACCTCCACGGCGAAATGGCGGAGCGTGTATATGGCAAAGGTTACACGAAGGAGGAGCGCTATAAGGCAAAGCGCACCAATTTTTCTGCTGTATTTGATATTGGCGCGGCGGCACTGGCTCCACAAATCGATTCAACCGTGGACGAAGCACAGGAGCTTATTGATTCCTTTAAGGACCTTCATGTAGTGTTGTTCCAGTATTTTGATGAACTCTGGGCACAGGCACAATTTGATGGTTTTGTGACCAATTTTCTGGGCAGGAAGCGCCACATTTTCATGGAACTCTCGAGGGCTGTAAAGCAACACGAAATCGATGCGGTGCGGCGGTCTACTTGGAATTTTCCAATTCAGTCTTCGGCGGCAGACATAATGCTTTCAGGCATGCTGGCACTCCGGACCGCCATGATTAAACATCAAGCGAAAAGCGTGATTATAGGGATGGTGCATGACAGTATTATTGTCGATGCACCCCTCCATGAGGTAAAGATGATGATGACAGGCATTAAATCCATCTTCGAGAACCTGCCATTCGACTGGCTGACTATCCCGGTCAAGATAGACGTTGCACATGGTCCAAACCTACATGATCTGGAAGATTGGGAGCCGTGAAAGCGAGTTTGGATTCCATACGTTTTTTCTATAGGAGGATGCAATGGCTGATGCACCACAAGTAAGTATAACACCCGAACAGATGGAGCAACTTCAAACCATGGTTGCCCATCTCACATGCAACCTTTGTGGGGAGAGGAGTACCAACCTCAACCCCATGCAAGCGAATATATGGATTCAGGAGCACTTGGCCAATCTTCACCCAGGAGAGGCGGCTGAGATGTTAGCCATCGATAAGAAGATTAAGAGGCTCAACACCACTCGTGATCGTCTCATTCAGAAATTCAGTCAGAGACTTCAACAGATTATCACATCCGAAGCTGGACGGATAGTGACTGCTCCACCAAACCAAATCATCCGGCCATCATAACTGCCTTACAAGGAGGTACACCATGGCGAAAGACACCGCCAAGGAAGCAGTAAAGGAGAAGGCCCCCAAAAAGCCTGTCGTCGCTCCTGAAGTGATCGAGGCGCTCAAGACGGACCTGCGTCCGAAGTTGAACGCGCTGGAACCCGCTGCGCTTGACCGCGTTGCCAAGAAATTCAACGTGGATATCGCGAAGTACGGCAAGCTGCCCCCGGCGCTCAAGAAAATGAGCACCGTGAACGCGTGCCTGGGAAGTGCGGCGCGTGGGGTGCGCGACGATGGCATGTCCAAATCGGCTGTTCTCGCGTTGATCAAGGGTTAGGGATAGACCCCATGCCTAACCGGAATAATAGGCGCGGCAAAACGGCTGAAAGCCGAATTGCCAAGATTCTCACCAGAATCATCGAATGGAAGTTCGCAAGGACCCCCGGTTCAGGGTCGGGACACCTGTGGAAGTTCTTTTCAGGAGAAAAGGTGAGAGGCGATATAGTTTGCATTGATAAGGATGCAAACTTCCCGTTCATGATTGAATCCAAGAAGACAGCGGGCTTTCCGTGGGACCTCATGTTCACCAGCAGACCCCCAACCGATTTTGTGGATTGGTGGGAGAAGGCGAAAAGGGATGCTGATGCCGATGGAAAGTTTGCCGCGCTTGTTATTTCTCGTAATCAAGGGCCAATGGTAACAGTTACTACACAGATTGCGTGGCACACTCTTGGGATGGACCCTGGACATGCCATTGTGCGACTTCTGTACAAAAATAAGATGTTAATGTTGTGTCCGCTCGAAGACTTTGCCACCGCATTCAAAAGGAGGAGTAAGTGAAACTTATACTCACATCGATCAAACAGAAAGACCTGACAACGATTCAGGTTGATCTGATGGACAAAAAGATTGCCCTCGACCCCCAGAAGCATTTGCAGTTCAGTGGGGATTTCAAAGAATGTAATGAATTCCTCGGAGAGCATGCCACGTTGATCGCCTTGACTCGCACGGCGGAAGCGGAAGCGTTGGAACTGGAGTCCCGTATCGCTGGTCAGAAGGCGATTGTGGACGGGAAGATTCGAAATGAATGGGACCCGAGCGGTCCGAAAATAACTGAGGCTGCAGTTTTGAGTCTTGTGAGATCGAACGGGACCGTGCAGGACTTGGAAAAGGATCTCCTGTCCGCAAGGCGGGATACGTCCATCTTGCAGGGATTTTTGAACGCATCGAGTGTAAAGTACGCTCAGGTGGTAGCGTACCTGTACACCAATTCAACCACCAAACAATAACATAAAGGAACACGCATATGCCTAAAACGGCACCTGCCATAGACATGGCCCGTTTGATTGCGGGTTATAATGAGGCAAAGGCCAAACAGGCGACTGCGGCTGGATTCGTCAGGCTTCAGGATGGCGAAAATCTGGTGCGGCTCACCACGTTTACCAACGAAGAGACCGGAAAGGGGGAGTTGTACGTGCAGTATACGTCGCACTTCCTGACTGATCAATCCGTTGCGTGCCTCAAGATGTTCGGGGAACCTAACTGCCCCGTCTGTGACTACATCGCCCAGCTTAAGAAACGTGATATGGGCGCGGTTGCCAAGAAGATCGCTCCCAAACAGCGGTTCTACTTCAATGTGCTGGCCGGGGGTGAGATGAAGGTGCTTGAAGTCGGTCGCCAAATTTGGGACCAGATCATGGCATTCTTCGCTGACGCGGAGTACGGCAACATCGCAGACACGGAAACAGGGTGCAACATCAAAATCAACAAGTCGGGTTCTGGTCTCACCACCGAATACAAGGTGATGGCATCAAGGAATCCGTCAGCGGTCAAACTCCCTGGCGATCCCAAGGACCTCAATCAGCTCGTGGTGAGACACGACGCTGAGGAGCTTGAGGAAATCCTGTATGCACGCTTCGAGAGGTTGGAGGATGGTGCTCCGCCCCCGGCCAGTGAAGGACGTGCAGGGAAACCTGCCCCGGTAGAACGGGAAGCCCCGGAACAGGGAGCGGAGGATGATTTTGCACCTCCTCCGGAAAAGGAGGCACCGCGTGGTAAGCAGCCGACAAGGGCGGAACAGGAAGATTGGGCTAAGGAAACATTTGGCCCAGGCAAAGGTAAGGCAAAACCTGTCCCTGCACCGTCCAAAGGCGGCAAACCGTCACCTGCGAGGCCCGGCAAGCGGTAATCTGTAGAACTAGATAAACGGTTGGTTCCCTTGCCCATCTAGTGAGCTTGTAGTTTTCGTGCGATAGGTGGAACATGGCGGTGAACTGAAGGCCTCGGTCACACGCGGGTTCGAATCCCGTCGAGGGAACAATTTTTCACACACACCAACAGGAGGATACAATGGCTGAGCATTATGCATTCCGGGCGAGTGTCCGGTTGAGCAAGAACTACAACTCAATCGAGGTTAGCGCTGAATATGGGCGCGACGTTCAACCAAAAGAAAAATTGGCTAATGCCGTGGTGGAGATTCAAGGCATTGTATGGGACAAGCTCTCGTACGAAGTCAAACACGCGGACGAGCTTCTCAGTTCAATGAAGAAAGGGTGACCACCATGATGTCAGGAAAGGTCAATCTCGTTATGGGTGGCCAGTGGGGGTCAGAAGCAAAAGGGAAATTGGCCGGCTACCTCGCCTTACAGAAGTCGCCTGATGCGTCCGTATGTAACTTCCTTACGAATGCGGGGCACTGGTTCCGGTCGAAGGACAAAGGTGATTTTCTGGTTCAACAGCTTCCAATGGCGGCGATCAATCCTCGCACACAACTTCTCGTTTCGGCGGGGTCCGGTATCACCATCAAAACATTGGAGAAGGAGATTCAACAATTTGAGTCCAAGGGCATCCGCATCACGAATCGTTTGATGATCGACCCGCATGCGTTCATTATTGAAGATCGCCATGCGCAGGAGGAGAAAAAGGGCTTGGACCGTATCTCCAGCACCTTGAAAGGGTGTGGGGCGGCACTTGCGGCCAAGATCGCACGCAAGGAGGATGTGGTGCTCGTCAAGGATGTTCCGTCCATGAGACGATTTGGCACAATAGCACGTGTGGCCCCGGTGCTCAAAGACATGCTCGACCAGGGCAAGACCGTAATGGGTGAACTTGCGCAGGGATTCGATCTTTCTTTGAACCATGGGCACCTGTACCCCTATGTCACGTCCCGCGACATCACACCAGCCGCTTTCATGGCGGACCTCGGACTCCCGTTTCGATATGCGGGGACCGTGTACGCGGCGATACGAACATTCCCTATTCGGGTCGGCCACGTCTATGACGGGAATGGCAACATCGTGGGTCACTCTGGTCCGTGTTATGAGGACCAAATGGAACTCACATGGGACATCCTTTCCGCATCAGTGGGGCGTCATTTGCTTGAACACACCACCGTGACCGGGAAAGTGAGACGCGTATTTTCCTTCTCTATGCGGCAGATCATGAGGATGGTTGATTATTGTGACCCTAACGTGTTCTGTCTCCAGTTCTGTAATTACTTCCCCGGCGTAACCGAGAACAGCACTTATGCAGATGTTATGAGGTCTGATTGTGGGGAGCTTATCCGCAACATCGAGAAGGCGACGAAGGTTCCGATTCTCTACCTTGGGACCGGGGCGATGAACGACGAGATGATTGATCTCACGTCACAGGAACGTATGCAAATCAGAAGTGCCCCAATGACGCAGGAGGGGTGATGTCTAAATCACAAGGAAGGCTTCCCACCCCAACACCGAATATTGTTGTTCTACACCATCTTCGACTTTTTCGGGTTACGTGGGGTGGGTACAAGGGTAATAGAGAAGCGTGTGTACTTGCTGCTTCAATGGAGGAAGCAATAGATGGGTTCAAACCACACGTAGAACCTATTTGTGCTTTAGAAATTGAAGGCGCAGTTTTTATACACAAAGGTAAAAAAGACCACTATCATCAGATGATTGACGGAGCTGACTAATGAAGAAGCGCATATTTTGGGTTCTCGGTGAGCAGCAGTCAGGTAAATCGATGTTTGCTCACATCATGCGGTCTTACGGGGCATCGGTCCTCCAGATTGGGGAGGAACTCCGTAAGACCATTACGCCCATAGAATTTGCGGCGATGGGCAATCCATACGGTCCGGAGGAGGTGGAATCTCGAGTACAGGACATGATCTCACTGGCCATACATTCGTTCAAGCGAGATCCGCGGAGTACGGTGCTTATCATTGACTCGGCGCCCCGGAATCGTGGACAGGCCCTTATTATGAGGGACGTTCAAGAGATATCCACTATAATATTTTTTTCTGAGAATTTTGAAGTCAGGAAAAATCGCGCCCGTCAACGATACGGGAACGATCTTACGCTTTTCGAAAAACGGGAAGCATTCGAACGGTCATGGCTTGATGAATTCATAGTAACATGTGAGGAAGTGAATCTTGATTATATTGAACTCAAAGGACAATGATTTCCAAGGGTGTTTCACAAAACAGGTTAGGTGTGTCGGTCGCGGATAATCCGGCACAAAAGATGGGCAAAAAGATGGAACTTGATGAATTGGAAAAAGAGAAGTTGCACGCTTCCCAGCAGGAATTGAAAAAGGTGTTGTCTATCAATCTTGTTGTTCCGATTGTCCCGGTGAGATGGAACCCAATTATTGCTCGTGGAAAGAGACTACAGAAAACTGGCGAAGCAAGGAATAAAGAATTAGCTACTGCAGTTAGTTTACAGCTAACCATCAGGGAATGCAGGTGGCTTGTTAAAATTCTCAGAAGACACAAAGACAGACCTGATAGTATGTCGGATTCTGCTGTGCGTGAAACCATAATTAAACTTTTAGAAAGAAAAATATGGATGAAACCGAGTTCCTAGTATATCTGGCTGACCCGCGTACTGGCAGGGAATTTAAAGCACAGAAGGAAGGAGATTGTGGGTACGATCTCGAAATCTGGTTTCCGAACGGTAAGGAAAAAACGATTCTTTTGCCATTTGCTTTTCAGGACCTCCCAACTGGTTTATATGTTAAAGTTGGTGATAATTCTTGGGGCATGGTTCGTGCTCGGAGCAGCACTCTCTTTAAGCGTCGTCTTCTTGTTGGTGAAGGGACCATTGATAGTGGGTACACTGGACCACTCTTTGTTACTGTATACAATCCAACGCCGTATGCGCAAGAAGTAAAAAATGGCGACCGTCTCGCTCAGCTTATCCCGGTCCCCAAATTCAAATCCGTGAAAATAACTTATGTCAGTGAAATGCCAAAGACCCAACGCGGAACGAGCGGGTTTGGTAGTTCAGGTGGTCTGTGACTGAACCTACACTTGGCATAACAGACGATTTTCAGCGCACACTTATAGCTCTTATGTGTGTAGACCCCGATTGGTTGGAGGCCAATCGTTCTTTCGTGAAGGACAGTTTTTTCGACAGGGTGGAACACCGCGCTATTGTGGGTGCCATACTTACGTTTTTTGATAAACATGGCGTGGCCCCAGAATTTGATGTGTTGGATGATGAAATCCGTGAAAGGGTGACTAACNNATTCAAAGTATTGAGATTACACTTTCTAAGGTCCGCCATGCCACAGATCGTTTACAAATCTTCGCTGAAACTCAACATATCCGTGAGTGCATTAGAGCCGGGGCAGTTGCCATCGAATCCGGAGATACTACACTTGCTCGCCGTGCTTTGGCAGGAGCCGAAGATGTTGCAAGGGTTGACCACGTACCAGTGCTCTCACTTTTCGATGCAAGTGGGTTGGAAGAGAGATCTGATAAAGAGTCAGAAAACGAAACGATGGACAAGATACCCACTCTTCATCGTAGCCTTGATCAAAAACTCCGCGGAGGTTTTGGCAGGAAAGAGCTTCATGTACTTATGGCTCCTCCTTACCGTGGTAAATCGGCTGGTCTTGTTGACTTGGGCGGCAACGCACTCTTTTGTGGTGCCAAAGTGGCACACGTTACTGCTGAAATGTCGGCTAAGAAAACCGCCAAACGATACGATCTCAAAATCTCAGGTATGACGCGTGACGAGATTGAAGCAAATCCGGGAGAGTTCAAGTCCCGGATGGTTCACTTTCAGAACACCTTTAAAGGTAATATTAAAATCATTGAATTCCCGTCCCGGTCCGCGACGGTGAACGACATTGAAGCCCATCTTAAGCTTCTGCTCCGCAAGCATAATTTCTGGCCTGACGTTCTGGTGGTGGACTATCTGGACGAGCTTAAACGACCGGACCGTGACAATGAAGCGTATGCCCTGGGTCAGGTAACTTCCGAACTTCGTGCGCTTGTCCAACGCCATAATATGGTGGGCCTCACCGCCACTCAGACCACCAGACAGGGGTTTGGTAAGCAACGCCTTGATATGGATGATGTTGGTGATTCGTGGGAAAAGGTAAAGATTGTGGACACTGTGATTGCAATGTGTCAGACTAAGGATGAAGAGGAAGATGGGACCATGCGGTGGTATTTAATAAAGAATCGTGATAATCAACGCAGTTCAAGCCCTGTTCTCATGCGGACGGTGTTTGATAGGATGTCATTCAAGGATATTACATTGGAGGCACCAAAATGAGGCTTCTACCTGTAGCCCCGGTATTGTCAATTACAAATGTTGGGTTTGCTTCCATTTCTCTGTCATGGACTGATGTTTCAGTTTCAAGTATTCCAGTTCAGTCCTACACGCTCTATCGTGGGACCGGGGAACACCCATTAACATTCATTCCGGTAGTAACACAACTTGTTAATAATCGAACCTTCGTGGATTCTACCGTTCTTCCGGGCACCACTTATATTTATTATGTCGTGGGGCGCTATACTACAGGACCCTTGACAGATTGGTCCAATTATGTTACTGGAACAACTTTGATGCTCAGATACATTTATACGTTACGTTCTGGT
Organism: Candidatus Bathyarchaeota archaeon; assembly: GCA_003152955.1. The sequence continues at coordinate 3,960 of PMBQ01000029.1, read as the reverse complement.
GGTCTTGATATCTACGATCTGTTGGACCCCGCAAATCCGGTGTATGCGGCGACCGTTGCTCCTCCCCCAAGTGGGTCGGGTGGAACTCCATATGGTCAAGCATCAGATTCCACATATTTTTGGATGAATGATGGAAGCAGTCTTTTTACTTATCAGTGGAATCTTACGCCTTTCGCCCCAACGCTTGTTCATTCCTTGCTCGCAGTTTTTCCTTTCAGTCCTTTGGGCGGGGCAATGCTCTTTCTGCTCCGACGTGGGTTGGTTGACCGGAACAACATTTTGATCGTTTATAATCAAGGAAACACCTATTTTGGAGCGCTTGAATCATACGATATCACAGACCCAACAAATCCGGTACTTATCAATGCACAAGCAGTAACTGATTTTGTCAATGCACGTGGATACGCTTATGATTCGGTGAGTCATAAGATATTTGCTATCGGAGCCAACAGGTATGATCACGCTTATCTCTACTCATGGGATGTGGCCTCCGATGGAACGCTAGGTGCTGCAACTTTACTCGGAGCAAACATTGATATCTCTGGGCGTGATTGGACGCTTGGGTGGATATACAATGGGTACTATTGGTCTGCATGGCCCCCAACGGGAAATGTTGCGGCGTTCAGACTTGATGGAGGAGGATTCGCCCCCGGCTTGGGTGGTGGACTTCCCGGTCCCGGTGTGAGTAGCTGGGGAGGGTGTCAACCCAGAGTGAAAGGAAAGTACCTGTTCCTCGGGAACGGGACAAACGACGCGACCACTCAGGCCGTTTGCATCATTGATATGTCCACATGGACGGTTGTTGCACAGTTGGGTGGGTTAAATAAAACTTGTGATGGGATGGTTGTTGCGAGGAACATGCTCGTATTCTCAGTACACGACACACTTTACACTTATGATATCACCGCTCTACTTGCCAGTGGCGCTGTGCCTGTCATGCTTGGGAGTTTGGTGTTGGTGACGGCCTACTCGAATGGGTTAACTGGATACTATGCTGACGGGTGGGAAGGTAACAATGGTGGGTGTGCATCGTGATAACTGACCAACAAATACGCGACATATTCGGGACGATCTGGACCCAGACTGCGGGTGAACTTAAAGTCACTTGCCCAAAGTGTGCGACAAAGGCGCTCTGGATAAACCCGGAAAAGTTTGTCTTTCATTGCTTCTCCTGCGGTGATGGGGGTGCTCTCAGTCTGCTCGTCCCGGCGTGGCAGTCCCCTGGGGAAGTAAAGTGGGCGAGAGCACCAAATAGACAGGATTGGGAAAGGATGCGCGGGGTGGTTCAGGCATTCTGTCCTCTACCGCAAGGATATGAACCACTTCGAGTACCGGGCGAATTTCAACGTGGATGGGACTATATTAAATCTCGAGGCGTAAATCCACATGAGGTGGAGTGTGGTTACACCCCCGGTCGTGATTCGATTGTGTTCCCGGTGAGGGAGTATGGCGACATCACTTATTGGCAGTCCCGTTCGATCTATGGTGTGGTGAAGCAGAAAACGGTGAACCCGAAGGGTGTTTCGAAATCCGGGGTGGTGTATTGGCTTGATGGTCTCAGGGTCGCGAATGATGGAATCTGCATCATCGTTGAGGGAATCTTTGACGCGCTCCGCGTCGGCGGTCAGGCTACACTCGGCAAAACCTGTAGCCTGGCCCAGGCTTACAAAATATTGAATGTCCGTCCTAAAATTATTTTTGTGGTGTATGATAATGATGCTTGGACAGCTACACAAGCTACTGCTGAGATGTTTTCAGAAATGGACCGAAGCATTCCCGCAATTCCGGTTTATATTGAGGGCGGGGACCCAGCTGATTTGGGGTGGGATAACGTGCGTGGGTACATGCTTACTGCTATGTGGTCCCATGAATCAACCTGCGTATTATGTGGCGTAGACGCGTTAGAGATCGCGACACTGTTGCAGGAGAGACAGCCAAGGACTGCGCTATCATCTGCCCCGTTATCTCCACCCCGTTAGGAGACCCCGCCGCTTGGGTCCGCGTGCCCCGGAGTTTGGCATCGTAGAACACTCGTTCCGCGTGGACGATCAGTGGGCGGGTGGGTGCCAGTAGCAACTCCAGAACTCGTCTGTCTAATTCGAACTCGAGTGCCAAGGAGATGGCTTCCGCGTATTCCTTCAGGACCAGCATTTCGAAGGGAGTAGAGTCATGAGAAGTAAAGAGTTCCTCGCCGTGCTCGTCTTCAAGTACATCGTCCTCCAAACCGAAGGTACGAGCGTACGAGCGATAGAAGTCGCAGAGGAGATTGTGTACCGAAGCCCGGAAGAGGGCTATCAGTTGCTCGTCACTAAGCTTTGTGCGCTCCAACAGTTCCACTAGCTTGATGGCGCATTCCTGCCTGAGGTCCTCCGCAATCCGGTAACGAAAGCTGGAAGAGAACCGTACGCACATGTGCTCCACGTACGGTCCTACTTCATCCCATATTTTATCAAACCTGAGATTGGGATTATGCTTTTGCATTTTTCAATGCGTTAGCGAGTATCTTTTCCCAGAGCTTGAGATCTTCCGGCGATTTGATGTTCGGTATTGCTATTTTTGCATGGACGAAGGCAAACTTGCGTTGCTTCCATCGCTTATCGGCTTCCACATGTACCGGAAGCCCGAGGAACTTCGTGAATGTTGCCATCACCACCTCCACAACGTAACGAACATTAGAAGGGCAAGTCCTGTCGCAATCAGGACCCACCCTATTGCCTTATTTGGTCTTTGTACCATCAACATGTCAGTCACCGTTCGGCAGTTTTTTGACACGAATGGGTTTTAGGCATGCGTTCTTGAGCGCGTCGTGGATGGTTGCCGGGATGTCTGCCTTGAGCATCGCCTCATCCACATCAAACGTGATCGCGAATGTGTAGCGCTTAATCTTTTTCCGGTTTTCCATATCCCGGTAAAAGTCGTCTCTCTCGGGCGTGTGTAAGTCTTGCTGGTCCGGATTCCCTTTCTGGTCTGCCACTGGTTTTCTCCTTTATTGGGTATTCCGCTTCGTCTCCGGGCTTAATGCCCCTAGATTTTGCTTCGGATTCAAATGTTGTTATGAACAGTTCAAAATTGTTTTTACCGAAGAAAAGTCTTCGGATTCCGCGATCCGTGATGATTTTCCACTCACTCTCTTTTGTGGCTACAAAATTCCAACGGTATGCGTACTTGGCTATCCCCTTGTGATCGGCCAACCTGACGGATCCCAGGCCCCAATGCGGGAACTTCACGTACACGGACCCTGTTGCCGCGTGGTAGTAAATGTAGGCACCCCATGGTTTGAGACGATCAACGACGAGCTCGGTGAGTCGGAAGATGTCCTCCTCCAGTGGGTTGTCTATTGCCATTTTGCGAAGGTCCATTCTTCGAACACGCCTAATGCGATAGTCTTCTTCATCATCCTCCCAAAACCCGCACATATCCATTAAAGCATCGGCCTCGTCACCCACCACTTTTTAACCTCCATGTGTGACATTTTGAACAGTAATTGAGTGACCCCACTATCCACGGCATTTTGATCGGGTCTATTGTTTCAGTTTCTCCAGTGTCACTAAAGCGTACAAACCCCCAATGTTTCTGGTGGAACCTGAGGCACCAGCGGTTGTGCACTTCGTATCGGCTCCAGTAGTTCTTGCATCGGAGATACAGTACAAACCAATGTAAAAGGATGCGGTACATCACTCTTCGTCCTGTTCTGGTCGGTAGAACTTCTTAAGGAGCGGCCTGTTGGTTTTGGCCAGTTCTGTGATTCCATCAAAATCGTCCTTCCGCACCATGTCCGCAAAGCGCTGAAGCACGGAGCGGTCGTCCTCAGGCAGGTCCATGAGGACTTGAACATCAATCTTGTAAAACTTGGCCAGCCCCATCATGTAGCTGGAGGGCTTGGAAGTGAGTTCCTGTACACCGACAGCGAATTTGCTAGCGTGCTCCTCACACATCTGCTCGTGGAAGGTACATCCAAAT
>PMBQ01000039.1 GCA_003152955.1 Candidatus Bathyarchaeota archaeon | reverse complement strand
GGGCGGTTTTCATGAAGCCTGAGGACTCTTGTTCTAGTAAACCCTTTCACAACTCCTTCTTACCCCGGATGGGTTGGTGGGTGTCCGTGAATCACCCCGGGTGGGCGGCTGGGGCCGTATCAGAGAATCGTTTGAGGTTTTCGTGGATGGGGTCAGCAGATCAGATCCTATCGCTTCATAGAGACATCCATGAAGTCTACATCATAGAGGAAAGGGTTGGGAGTTATGCGATCGTTGATGAGGCGTCTAAGCCGGGGGTCACGTTGCTCGAGGACAGGATCCTCCCGGCGAGCAGACATGGCCTGTTAGCGCCAATAGTCCTCCTCGGAACCGCAACACAGTTTGGCGGCCAACGGTCCAAACTCATCGGAATCGAATATGAGAATGCAGGGCTCGTGCTCGCATCACTAACGAACAACAAACTACTCCTGGTGAGCACGAAACTGGAAAGCCTCAACGACTCGATGCACGCGATCAGCGTAGCCCTACCGCAACTTGAGGAATCCGCACAGGAGACCCCAATCACCATCGGAGCTGTGACGTCCGCCGCCCAAGCAGAGAACGGAGCACGATTATTCCTCAACGAAAAATTCCCGCACGGATCGAGCAGGGTTCTGATTCATGAAGTCTCATACAGAGGACGCGGTAGTCGATGGGACGTTCAGGGAAGCCACCGCCCCAGATTCTGGAACGTACCGAGAAAATTCGGAGTGGAGATAGACGCGAACGACGGTTCCGTGAAAGGATTCACCTACTCCTACTCATACACTTCTTCATCATCGCTTCTCCTATTCGTAGAACTCGCGTGCATTCTTGGAGCCGCGCTACTCGCCATACTCGCGTTCGCGGGACTCTGGCATTAACTGGTCGACAATGATTCTACCGGGACGCTGCCCCGTTTTTCGCGTGATCCAGCAAAGTCTGAGCAATCCTAGCTCTAACCGCATCCAAATAATTCATAAACTCGAACTCTGGATTGCTCTCGAATTTCCACTCGAGTTTCTCGTACAGTCGCTTGATGATCGCTTTTCCGATGATCTTGCTTCCCGTGCCAAACGTTTCTGTTAGGAGGTCTAGGAAAATGTTCAGGCGCTTGGGAATCTCGCTTCTTGAGAGCGAGTGATTCCTCTCCAAGTAGTCGTAAATTGCTTCGCGTACGCGGCTTCCGAGCAGATCAATTAGGGCCTCGTCAATGCATACGACCAGCAGGTCGTCTAATGATTTCGCTGTCATGTCCTGAATTCGCAGGTTACCTCCAACGCAGGAGGTCCGCGTTACATGATCCAAAATCGCTTCCAGGTTTCTCCTAAGCCCTATGATACGAGGGTCTGATTGATTAAGCCCACAGAGAGACTTTACACGTATTACTGTAAATGTCGAAACTGGTTTGGGGTTGATTGCTGTATTCTTGTGTGGTTTTTGGGCAACCTAAATCTCCAAGTCAGAGGCCCGGGTTCCGAGCAGGGTGGGAGGGGGGGTGGTGTAGTTTTTTGGGGAGAACATGTTACTCGTCCCTATTGGGAGTGGAGAAATGTGATGGTGAGGAAGACGCTTTGCTGGCGGCTGCTTGCGGCTGTTTTGAAGCCAGTAAGTTTTTGATAAATTCTGTAAGGTTCTAGGCCTCGTTATGCCTTGTTTTCTTGTTCTGTGGAAGTGATCGTAGCTTGGGTGTTGCTGGCGCGGACTGTCGTCTTACTATTTCTTGAGAAAAGAAGAGGATGGAGCTCTACGGCGCGGGTGCTTTGTGGGGCTATTCGTATCCTTGACGTATTGTAGGTCTAGAGTGTTTGAAGGTTTTTTATGAAATCATTCCTGGGTATTCCTGACTCCGCTATGATGGTGTTCAGAAGCCCGGGTTTAATCTCCGAATGAAGTGGAATAGTCAACCAAAGGGTTTTGTCACCGATTCGCTTCCACGCGCCCATATGCGAGCCTCGTCCCCGACGAATTGTGGAGGCATGCTTCTGCAATACTTTGAGGATGTCTTGCCCAGAGACTTTTCTCGGAAGTCTAATCAAGATCGAGACCGTTGCGCGGTACCTAAATTGGTCAGTTTAAAGAAGGCTATGCCAAGAATACTGAGCCGTGAAGTGTACGAAATTCCACGTGACAATTCAGAAAGAGACTGACGGCGGTTACGTCACACGTTGCCTAGAATTGCCCGGTGCGCTGAGTCAAGGCGAAACCGAAGCCGAAGCGTTGGCCAATGTCAAAGACGCTATCCTGACCGTTATCGACAGGATGCGAGAGCAGGGCGAACCGATTCCAAGTGAACCAGCAGAAATCCGCGAACTCATCTTAGTCTGACCACTCCTCGCCGGATCCATGTCTCTCCGCTAGGAGAGTACCGTAGAACCCCGAAACCAACCCGCCATCCTCCTACTCTTTAGGCCGTCGAAAACGCGGCAGAGCAAAAGGTCGAAGTGAAGAAAAGAATCCTGAGACAATTCCAGTCTGAGTGTTAGGGTTTGATATTATTCTGGCAGACCGTGTGAGCTACGGTGCCCGGAAACACGGAAGCGAGTGTGAAGGCTGAGAGTTCAACCTGGATTCCGAGCAGGGATGAGGGGTGGTGTAATTTTGTGGGGACAACACGTTACTCCGCCACGAATGGTAACTACTGCCGAATCGATTATCGATGCGACAAGCATAGAGACAAGAAGCAAGCGAGTGCTTCAACAAAATCCAAACAAAATTCATGACTCGAGCGTGGTTGGCGCGGTCTGTCGTCTTGTT